>JALXCX010000388.1 GCA_026990725.1 Desulfobulbaceae bacterium | reverse complement strand
CCTGCAAGACTAATCAAAAACACGGTCAATACCAACGGAAAATTTGTCCAACGTATACGGATGGGCATTCACTATGCACCAAAAGCGAAGACTCGTATTGTCTTTGATCTCCTGCAGGATAAAAAAATTGATTTTAAACAACACTTTGACAAACAAAGTAACCTGTTAATCATATCAGTCTTTCAGGCCGGACAGGAACCTGCAGCACCTGCAAAACCCATCACTCTGCAAACACAGGCTAAAAAAGCGCCTGTCAAATCTGTTCCTCCAGCAAACAACCAAACTGCAGGCAAACCAGAAACTTCAAAAAAGCCAGCCCTTGCAAAGGCTGTTTCGGAACACAAGAAACAACCACTTCCTGAAAAACATGCGGCTCAACAGCCAGTAGAAAAAAAACCTGTTCCTGTTGTTCCAGTAAAACGCCCGGAAGTCAAATCAATTACACCGCATACTGCCCCCAGTGCTCAGCCAAAGCAGAAGGCACCTGCTGTCAAAAAAGAACAGCGCCCAACAGCTAAGAAAAATAAACCTGGTAAAAAACCAGCCTCTATTACCCAAAAGAAAAAAACAGTTGCACCCGCCTCTGCCCAACAGAAGAAGCCATTGGCAGCAGATAACCCTATTCTTAAATCCGTGACTTTTAACAAAAAAGATAACCGGGGGGAAATGGTTCTTTTCAGGCTGAACACGTTTCAGGCACCGATAGTCTTTGGTGTTGAAGAAGGACAGCCAAGAGTGGTCTGTGATTTTAAGAACACGGTGGGAGGAAAGGATCTGCCGAAAAGCATCAAAGTCAATGGCAAGTATATCCGGGAAGTTCGAATTGAAAAAGAGGAAAAAGCCAAAAAAATAAGAGCCATTTTGGAACTCACCCCCAACATGAGCTTTGACCTGCAACAGGTCTTCTTTAAAAAAGAAAATCTGTTTGTCCTCATCATAAACGCGCAGAAATAATGTTTAAAGCTCATGGGAACGGGGATGAAAAGGCCTGAATAAGGAAAAGAACAGAGGCATGAGTTGCCGGGAATTTTCACTCTACTTCATGGACAATAAAAAATGGTGGGATTGTGAGATGAAAATTCTTTGTCTCCGGCAGTGAAAAACTATAATTTTTAACAAACCTCAACGTAAAAGAACCGGGCAGTTCTTCTCCCTCTACATGGATCAACCCCGGCCAGTCGCATTCTCCTGTCTTGTTCCCATAGTCGCTGTATCGGACATCCAGAATTATGCTTTCATCCGCATCCAAGACCAGGTGCCTTTGCAAATGATTTGATTCCAGGGCCAGTATATGCGTGCGTTTGCTTCCATATTCAACTTCATACCAAGAGACCCTGCCGTTTTCTTCTTTCCGTTCAGAGATCAGTTTCATTCCTTCCGCCTGGACGCGACCGCTCAGCCAGGAAAAGATATGGTTGGCAAAAAGCCCTACAGGCAGGTTCTTTGACCAAAAGTCCGCATCAATGCCTCCGCGAAAAGCCTCTCCGCTGCGATTATCAACCAGCGTACAATTATGGCCATCACTAACAAAAAGAAGCAAAGGTCTGTTCAGGGGGTCAACAGCTGCAAGACGTAAAGATGATGGAGATGCCGCCAGAAGAGTTGCTGAATACATACTCTTGTTGCCATAGGCCTGCCAGCCGACAGTTATGTCACTGTCAACGGCTTGTGCGCAGGATGCGCTCAGAAAATTGTTCAACCGTACTTTTGCCTGCTCAGCAGCTGCCCCCTGAAGAAGAACGGTTCGGGGTAATTTGCCAGAACAGCCTGAGAGTCCTTGTAGACAGCCCCCCAAAACAAATACAAAAAAAATAAACCTCAGGGTTTTCTCCAACCCCTTCACTCTGCTTCCTGTTGCAGTAATATCCGAATTTTTTCCTGAATCCGCTCACGATCCCCGGCATTATCAAAGAGTTTCAAAGCCTGTTTATAGGTTTGCAGCGCTTTGTCAGGGCGACCTGCTTCCAGGTAGACATCTCCAAGATGATCTAGAATAGAGGGGTCGTCAGATGAAAGTTTTGCGGCCTCTTCCAAATTGGCTATCGCTTCTTTAAGTCTCCCCTGGCGATAATAGACCCAGCCAAGACTGTCGCGGATATAACCATTTTCAGGTTTCAGCTCAACAGCCTGTTTTATATAGGCCAACGCGGTATCTAAATGAATTTTCTTATCTGCCCAGCTGTAGCCAACATAATTTAATGCTGCGGCATGTTCCGGATCAAGCTGAATAACCTTTTTCATCACATCGATCGCCTGCTGCTGGTCACCGCTGTAGTCCAAAAACAGACCATACTCATATAATAACTTACCATCATCAGGATACTTTTTTATGCCACGGACAAAAGTGTTTTTCCCCTGTTCATCCTGCTTGTTTTGCTGATACATCGAGGCAAGCAGGACAAACATATCCGGACTCCGGCTCTTATCATCAGCTATAACTGACTCAAGAAGTTCAATAGCCTGATCATTTTTTTTCAGTTCCCGTAATGTTCGGACCTGGAGAAAGATTGCATCTTCATACTCGTCTGCATCTCGACTGATTCCCTGTAGATCAGCAAGCGTATCCTCATAATCCTTGATCTGAAAATGGAGAATGGCCAGCATATATCTGATCTCTGAATTGTCATGCGTTTTTAATAATTCATTGAGGATGGATATTGCTTTCTTATATTCCTTTTTCCGGGCATATAATCTGGCAATGGTCAGATCGACACGACCGGGACGACTGGTAATACTTTTAAGTTCATTTAATTCTTCCAGGGCAAGTGCTTCTTTTTCCTGAACAAGATATGCATGGACCAGTGCGACCCGGGCGTCTTCATTAAACTCATCACGAATCAAAATATCTTTATAGAGGCGCACCGTATCATCAAACTTTTTTTGCCGGAGAAACACTTCGGCCAGTTCCATCTGCAAAGATGCTGACCAGTTAGTGGCCAGCGCCTCTTTGTACTGACGTTCAGCCTCCTCATATTCCGAATTTGAAGTTAGTAAACGGGCCAGCAAAACCCTGGCCGAATGAGACTGGCCATCGACCTGCAACACCTCCTCAAGAGCATAACGGGCCTGCTTGGGTTTTCCGTCGGCAAGATAAAGTTGGGCAAGAAGCAGCAGGGAAGAAACATTTTGTGGATCAACTTCTTTAATTTTTCGATACTGGGCAGCTGCTTTTTGAAATTGTTTTTTTCGAATAAGAATTTTTGCAAGCACCATTCTCGGTTCAATGTCCTCAGGATGGTCTGCAAGATACTCTTCCAGCCTGGTAATGGCCTCGTTGGATCTGTTTAATCGAGCCAGCAAAAGGGGAATCTTTCGAACTGCGAGTGTAGCAGAGGGATCACATATTAAGGCCTTTTCATAGGCCTCGAGCGCTTCATCGTCTTTTTCCGATAATTCAGCATACCGGCCCCAGAGAAAATAGAAATAGCTGCAGCCATGGTCCGCTTCATTCACAATGACCGGGGGCTCTTCTGTTGCCTGATCCGGACTTTGAACCTCAATTTTATCTCCAGCACATCCTGTCAGCAGAAGACCAACACAAAAGAGACTCAGAAAACAGTATCTGC
>JALXCX010000387.1 GCA_026990725.1 Desulfobulbaceae bacterium | reverse complement strand
TGACGGGTAAATGCCTTTTGTACTTCTGTAAGCAGCCGGTCAAGCTCGTTTCCCTGGTCACGCAGGTACAAACGGATATCAAGGGCAACCTGATCGTTCCGGCTGCGGGCTGTATGTAATTTTTCTCCGGCTGCTCCAATCCGGTCTGTCAGGGCTTTTTCAATATTCATATGAATATCTTCAAGCTCTGGCTGAAAAACAAACGTATTGTTGTCGATTTCCTGCTCTATTTCTGCCAGTCCCGCAACAATATTCTCTGCTTCCAGGTCGGTAATAAGCCCCTGTTGAGCCAGCATCCGGGCATGAGCCTTAGAGCCCAGTATGTCGTGGTGATACAGGCGCCAGTCGTAACTGATCGACTCGGTAAAAGCTTCAACCGAAGCTGCTGTTGCCTCGGAAAATCGCCCTCCCCAGAGTTTGCCTGAACTGTTTGCTGAATCTGTCATCGAACGTTTTATTTTTTGTAACTATTCAGGTATCAGCACTATGCTGGCATAACCTGTGGACTATAACTGTTCAGATGTGCTCCATCTTGCGGCAAGCAGGCCAACGAACTATAGCCCGTCTCTATGAGGCGGCCTGATCGCCGCACTATGGGGTGCAGATGAACAGTTACTATTTTTTATTCAAAGCCTGAATCTGGAGACGAAGAGAATTCAACCGAATAAACCCGCCGGCATCGGCCTGATTATACACTTCGTCCTCCTCAAAGGTAGCAAAAGCCTCCGAGTAAAGCGAATTAACTGATTTTCGTCCCACCGGGATGCAGTTTCCCTTGTACAGTTTTAACCGAACAGTGCCGTTGACCGTGGTCTGACAGTCATCCATGGTTTTCTGTAACATATCCATTTCCGGAGCAAACCAGAAGCCATTATAGATCAGTTTTGAATATTCTGGAATCAGACTGTCGCGAATACGCATGACCTCTCGATCAAGGGTTATTGTTTCAAGATCACGATGTGCCGCTCGTAAAATGGTACCGCCCGGCGTTTCATAGACCCCCCGTGACTTCATACCGACGAATCTGTTTTCCACCATATCAAGACGACCTATGCCATTTTCACCGCCAAGTGTGTTCAGCTTTGTGAACAGGTCCACAGGAGAAAGACGCTCACCATCAAGACCCACCGGTGTACCCTGCTCAAAATCCATCTCGATGTAAGTCGGTTTATCCGGTGCTTTTTCCGGCGACACAGAAAGTTTAAACATCCCCTCTTCCGGTTCGTTCCAGGGGTCCTCAAGAATACCGCCTTCAAAACTGATATGGAGCAGGTTCTCATCAGAACTGTAGGGATTCTTCTTGGTGGTCGGAATAGGAATATTATGATCACTGGCAAAGGCAACAAGTTTTTTCCGCGAATTTAAATCCCAAATCCGCCAGGGTGCAATAATCTGTAAAGACGGATTCAGAGCTAGATAGGTCAGTTCAAAACGGACCTGATCGTTACCCTTGCCTGTGGCCCCGTGGCTGACAGCATCGGCACCTTCTTCCATGGCGACACGAACCTGTTCTTTGCCGATTATCGGACGGGCAAGCGAGGTTCCAAGCAGATATGATCCCTCATAAATTGCATTTGCGCGAAAGGCCGGAAAGATATAATCCCGGACAAACTCCTCCCGAAGATCGGAAATAACAACCTTTTCCGCACCCGTTGCCAGCCCTTTTTCACGGACAGCATCCCAATCCTCATGCTGCCCGACATCGGCCGCATAGGCGATAACCGGGCATTCATACTCTTCAGACAGCCATTTCAAAATAACCGAGGTGTCCAGTCCGCCGGAATAAGCTAAAACTATTTTATTTACACTCATATTATTAACTTCATTGCGTAATTCTAAATTTTAAAGATAAACGAAAACTAAATATCGCCGTTTATTAACAGTTCCAGAATTGCCTTGTGCATGTGCATTTTATTTTCCGCCTGATCAAAGGCCACCGATTGCGCCCCTTCAAGAACTTCTTCGGTTATCTCTTCTTCTCGATGAGCCGGCAGACAGTGTAAAACAATGGCATCATCTTTTGCCAGAGCCAGCAACTTGCTGTTCAGCTGGTAGGGGGCAAAAATATTTAACCGCTTTTCTGCCTCGTCTTCCTGGCCCATGGAGGCCCAGACATCAACATTTATAACATCTGCGTCCCGGGCTGCCTCAACCGGGTCACGAAGTACAGTTATCGGCTGTTTTGCAACCTTGTGGGCAACATGAAGCAGTTCCGGGCTGGGTTCATATCCTTCGGGACAGGCAAGGGTAAGGGAAAACCCCAGAACAGAAGCGGCCTGAATCCAGGAATTAGCCATATTGTTTCCATCACCCAGCCAGACTATCTTCAAATTTTCAAGAGATCCTTTGTTCTCAATGACCGTCATAACATCGCTCAAAATCTGACAGGGATGATGCAAATCTGTCAGGGCGTTGACCACGGGAACATCTGAAAATTCACTTAACTCATCAACGACTTCCTGACCAAAGGTCCGGACGACAATGGCATCAACATACCGTGCCAGAACGCGGGCCGTATCTTTTAGAGGCTCTCCCCGGCCCAGCTGCGTCTCTTTAGACGACATAAAAATAACCTGACCACCCATACCGTACATGGCAGATTCAAATGATACACGGGTTCGGGTGGAAGGTTTTTCAAACAACAGGCAGATTGTCCGTCCTGCAAGATGCTGGTGGAAAACGCCTGATTTTTTTTCCTTTTTCAACACCAGTGCCCTGTCTATAAAAGACTGCAACTGGGATTTTGTAAAATCCTGTAATGCTAACAAATGGGTATTCATAACAAATTCTCAACTTTAAAAAAAACAGCCCGACAACATACGATAAATAATTCAGAAACAATGGCTCCTGTTTTCCGTAAGTAGTCAGACCAAAAATTATTGATATAAAAAAAACATCGTTTTTGCAAAGTAATTCTACTGTAACCGATATTATTCCACAGTTTTTTTCACTACATGACAGGATATGACCCCAAGATTCATCGACAGGATTCATCGCAAGAAGCTCTTTACTCTCTCCAAAAAAAAACGCGGTGCCCAAACAAGGACACCGCGTTCAACAGGTACGTTACTAAAAGATAATCACATCGGCAAAATCAGTTTATTACTGTCTTCGTTCCAGGTCACAATAATATACCAGAGCGCCATAACAAGGGCAATCATGGCCAGTGTCGGGCCATAGCCCCCCAATGCGTCAGGAAGATAAATATAGCGCCCAAGATGCCCGGACTGCTCCAGTCCGGTTACGTTAATTGAGCCTCCCTCCTGGATGGCATCAAGAATATCATCCACATCTGAATCAATCAGGCCAAACTTTGCCTGGGTGAGCAGATTGTGCAGGTTCTGCCCTTTCACCTCAAACTCCATAACTTTAAACCAATGGGACATGATTGCGTTGGCAATGCCAAAAAAAGGAACCACAACCCAAAGTTTGATCTGCCCCTCACCCACACGCCAGAGGGTTCCGGATCCGCAGCCACCGGCGAGCATTGCGCCAAGCCCAAAGATGAAACCGCCCACAACGCCGCCCCAGCCAAAAGTACCCCGGACATAATTTGCTGGAGCAAGAACAG
>JALXCX010000386.1 GCA_026990725.1 Desulfobulbaceae bacterium | reverse complement strand
CCATCCACCAGTCCCATATCTGCTCGATAATATCAATGATGTTCTCGTACTCATTTTCTTTGGAAACTTCGATAAACGGAATAACCATGGTGGCAAACTGCGCGCCATCAAGAATCGGTGCTTTTGCACCCATACAGATGGTTGCACCTTTCTGCTTGCCGGGACGAAGGGCGCGAGGCATAACATTGATGCAATGCATACAGCGAGTACACTCAGAATCATCAATTTTCAGTTCATCTCCTTCCATCCACATACACTTGGTGGGGCAGAGGGCAAGGACTTCTTTCCCAATGCTGAAAGGACCCCAGTCCCGGCCGCTGTGCGCACCGCCGTTGGCAGGGTAGTTGCCGGCAATATATTCTTGAACTGCGGCCTG
Source organism: Desulfobulbaceae bacterium (assembly GCA_026990725.1). Classification (GTDB taxonomy): domain Bacteria; phylum Desulfobacterota; class Desulfobulbia; order Desulfobulbales; family Desulfobulbaceae; genus Desulfobulbus_C. The sequence continues at coordinate 3,199 of JALXCX010000386.1, read as the reverse complement.
ATCGATCTGGATCTCGTCTTTCCAGGTACCAATCACGGCAAAGTCGGAACGTGCAATGGCCGCAACACAGTCATTTGCACAACCGGAAAATTTAAATTTAAACTTATAAGGAAAAGCAGGACGATGAATCTCATCCTGATAATGCATGGTCAGGTGATAACAGATGTCCTGAGTATCATAACAAGACCATTCACAACGGGATTCGCCAAGACAGCAGGAAGGTGTACGAAGGTTTGAGCCGGACCCGCCAAGATCCTGTTTCAAATCATGAGTCAAATCCCAGAAAAGAGGCTCAAGATTCTCTGTCCGAGTACCAAGGAGAATCATATCACCGGTTGAGCCATGCATATTGGTCATGCCAGAACCGTATTTATCCCACAGATCCATAAGATCACGCAGGTTCTTGGTGGAATAATACAGACCGGAAGGCTGGTTGACACGAACTGTATGAAAATGCTCCACACCAGGAAACTGCTTCGGCACGTCAGAATACCGTCCGACAATACCACCACCATATCCGAAAACACCTACAATACCACCGTGTTTCCAATGAGTAATCCTGTCTTTGTAGGAAAGCTCCATCTGACCAAGAATATCCCAGCACTCGTCGTGGGTCTCAGCCTGGCGCTTCAGGTCAGTGACGAAACTTGGCCAGGGGCCATTTTCCAGTTCGTCCAGCATAGGCGTATCATGCTTTGGCATCAGTGTTCCTCCTCGCTAAAATTATAAAATTACCAATATACCCAAATTGTCCAAACACCAACTGGCATCTATTCAATGTGCAAACAAAACGCCAGAATAAAACCAATCAGACATTTATTTCGCTGATGAAACTAAACAGATGCGCTGATTTTGTCAACCAAAAAGCTGCTAACTCCTGTCAGGAGTTCATTTTATGCAAAAATACTGAATCTCCATTCACCTTAATCCGACAGCCTCAAGTAATGAGATTTCCGGTGCATCCAAGGAGAATTTTTCCATGTTTCCGATATTTTCAGAAGAAATTTCAGACAAAATTCGGCTCGCCATAATTTTTCCCAGCTGCACACCTTCCTGGTCAAACGAATTAATATTCCAGCAAAATCCCTGAAAGGCAATCTTATTTTCATATATAGCAAGAAGCGTACCCATTGCATAGGGTGTTAACTGTTCGGCAACAAGCAAAGTACTTGGTCTGTTCCCGGGAAAAGACTTGTTTGGATTATCGTGTTGCCGGCCACTTGCCAGAGTCAGAGACTGGGCAATCATGTTTGCCAGCAATTTCTGCTGCGATGTTGTCCCTTTGACCATTACCTCATTATCATATTGACTCTTTCTAAAACCAATAAACTCAACAGGTACTATTTCTGTTCCCTGATGAAGCAACTGGTAAAATGCGTGTTGTCCGTTTGTCCCGGGTTCCCCCCAGACGACAGGTCCGGTCTGCCAGCGTACAGCCCCCCCTAACCTGCTTACGGACTTCCCGTTACTTTCCATATCGCATTGCTGTAAATGCGCGGGAAACCAGACAAGAGCCTGACTGTATGGGAGTACGGCAAGGGTAGCACGCCCAAGAAAATTATGATTCCAGATGCCAAGTAATGCCATGAGCAAGGGAATATTCTTTTTAAGGAGCGGCTCTTCTGCGGCAACGTCCACGGCGTTTGTCCCCCGCAGCACTTCAACAAACCCCTCATACCCCAGTGCAAACCCCAGAATCACCCCGCCGACCATGGAGGTGACAGAATAACGCCCTCCAATATAGTCATACATATTAAAAGAGGTTACATACTTTGCCGGGTTTTCCATAGGGCTTCCGGCACCGGTCACCGATATCATATGTTGGGCCGGGTTTAATCCGGCTGCGGAAAACGCCTGACGCATCAATTCCTCATTCGTCAGGGTTTCCAGCGTGGTACCGCTTTTTGAGACAACATTGACCAGAACCCGTGAAAGATCCAGCCCCACAAGGACTTCTGCAGCATCGTCTGGATCGACATTGGCAATAAAACGGGCATTACGGCCTGGCAGACGATATCGCTTCAAGGCGTGATACAGAGCCCTCGGGCCCAGATCCGAGCCTCCGATACCAATCTGGATCATGGTCGTAAAGCTCTGCCCATGTTCATTCACAAGGGTGCCGTTATCCAGATCAGCTAGAAAAGACTTCAGCCGGGCCAGTTGTTCTTTTGCCTGGGCAGTGGCCTCCGGCTCAAGTGGTGAATCTGAGAAAATATCGCGACAGGCGGTGTGCAGCACCTGCCGGTTTTCACTCTCATGCCCTGTGATGAAGTTGAGTACAGCACCGGATTTCATTGCCCTGAACTTCTCTGTTACTTCGGCTTCGTCGGCAAGCTTTTGCAAAACTTCCAGAACCTGATCATCTATTTGCTGGGCAGCGTACAGCGCATCAAAACCACAGGTAGAGCAACGGTAACGGGAAATACGCCTTGGTGAAAGCGCATCTTTTCTGATTAAAGAATAGGGATTTTTTGCGAGCTGACGCAGCGTCGAAACACTTTGTAATTCTGCAAAATCCTTAAATTCCATCAAACCTCCTGTTTGTTAGATAAATCCTAAAACCCTGCCAATGTTTTCATTTCACGAATCTGGCCGACGTAGTCCTCTTGTCCATAAATAGCAGACCCTGCCACAAAAATATTTGCTCCCGCAGCTGCCACCCGGGCAATGGTTGACGGGCTTATACCACCATCTATCTCGATTCCGGCCTCGGGATTAACCGTATCCAGCATTAAACGAAGCGCCCGTGTTTTCTCAAGAGTTGATTCAATAAATGATTGCCCGCCAAACCCGGGATTCACACTCATTAACATGACCAGATCAAGTTCATCCAACACATATTCAAGCGTAGAAAGTGAAGTGGCCGGGTTGAGTACAGCGCCGGCTTTTTTGCCAAGATCATGAATATAGCTCAAGGTCCGATGGAGATGAACACAGGCCTCGACATGAACAGTTATCCAGTCTGCTCCGGCCTCTGCGAAATCCTGCAGATAACGATCAGGATCCGTAATCATCAAATGAACATCCACCGGCAGTTCAGTCATCTGGCGAACAGCCCTGACCACAAGCGGTCCAATAGTTATATTAGGGACAAAATGACCATCCATCACGTCAACATGAATAACCTCTGCCCCGGCAGCTTCAACTGCGTGAATTTCTTCGCCAAGACGGGAAAAATCAGCTGACAGGATAGAAGGAG
>JALXCX010000385.1 GCA_026990725.1 Desulfobulbaceae bacterium | reverse complement strand
CGACGGGGCGGGAAGGCTGTCGTCAGTTTTCTTGAATTCCGTCATCCCAACCTCTGGCCGATTTTTGAAAATTCAGTAGATGTTGTTCTAAGTGGTGAACGGCTTGATATGTTTGTTGACCGTGACGCTCTGATTTTATGGGCAGAACATGCAGGCCTTGCAGTGCTTGATTTTTTCGATGGAGAGACCGTTCATATCCCCATTGAAAGAGAAGTGGTATTTGAAAATGGTGTGAAGGCGAACACCAAGGCCCGTCTGGGCCCTACAGGCCAGTCTGTTGTCATCTTGCAGAAAATATAAGTCAAGTCTCAGCTTGAGCCATCAGATACAACAGGGACAAATGGTAGTATACTGAATATCATGAAAATATATCTTTATAATAGAAGGAAGAGGTATTAGATGGTCAGGAGTTTTTTTTCGTTTCTTTCCCTGATTTTTACCAAGCGTCATCTCATCATGTCGATGGCCAGGCGCGAGGTGAAGAATCAATATGTAGGTTCGCTGCTTGGTTTTATCTGGACCTTCATCAATCCAATGGTCATGATTTTTGTCTTCTGGTTTGTTTTCAGTGTGGGCTTTAAGGCAAAACCGCTGAATAATGTTCCATTTGTTGTCTGGTTGACAGCTGGTCTGGCACCCTGGTTTGTGTTTTCCGATATTGTGATCGGTGCAGCCGGTGTTATCGTTGGTAATGGACATCTTATTAAAAAAACACTTTTTCCATCACAGATTTTGCCGGTGGTGAAAATATTCTCCTGCCTGATCACCCATACGGTTTTTCTTGTTGTTCTTTTGGGCTTGATTATTTCTCAGCATATGGGCTTTAGTCTCTACTATTTCCAGTTTTTTTATTACCTGTTCTGTATGATTGTTTTTGCACTGGGAATTGCCTGGATTGCGTCAGCACTTAATGTTTTCATCAGAGATGTAGGTCAGATAGTGGGGGTGATCATTCAGGTGGGTTTCTGGGCAACTCCAGTGTTTTGGGATATTAACATTATGCCGGTCAAATACCAGACAGTGATAAAACTCAATCCCATGTATTATGTAGTGCATGGTTACAGGGATTCGTTTATCAATCATGTGCCATTTTGGAACCATCCAGAGCTCACGCTATATTTCTGGGTGATGGCCCTGCTTACTTTTGCTCTTGGAGCATTTGTTTTTAAACGGTTAAAAGCACAATTTGCCGATGTTCTGTAGGCCGACTGGGCAAAATAAATAGTTATGGCCTTCTGAACGAATCTGATCAAAGAGTTATTATGGACTTTTGTACGATTTGATATCCTGTACGTAAGAATGATTGAGTAATCCATGGAAAAAAATACTGTCATCCAGGCCAGAAACCTGACGAAAACATATAAACTCTACGATAACCATTCCAACAGGGTTAAGGAGGCGTTTCACCCTTTTAGGAAAAAATATCACCAGACTTTCAACGCGTTGACTGATATTTCTTTTTCTATCAAAAAAGGAGAGACTGTTGGGCTTATTGGTCGTAACGGCAGTGGCAAGTCAACCTTGTTGCAGTGCGTTTGTGGAATCGTGGCACCTACTTCCGGCATTATTGATGTTCACGGCCGTATTTCTGCGCTGCTTGAGCTTGGTGCAGGTTTCAATCCCGAATTTACCGGTCGTGAAAATGTATATCTTAATGCGACAATCATGGGCATGTCGCAAGAGGAAATCGATGCGTGTTATGATCAGATTGCGGAGTTTGCTGCAATAGGAACTTTTATAGATCAACCTGTCAAAACATACTCCAGTGGCATGTATGTTCGCCTTGCTTTTGCTGTTGCTATTAATGTCAATCCAGATATTTTGATCGTTGATGAAGCTCTGTCTGTAGGCGATACTCTTTTTCAGGTGAAGTGTTTTGCTAAATTCAGAGAATTTCAGGAAAAAGGAGTGACCATAGTCTTTGTCACCCATTCCGTTGACCTTGTTACCCGTTACTGTAACAAAGGGTACCTCCTGGAAAATGGGCGTTTTCATGCGCGGGGTGATGTCATTGATGTTGTAGATGAATACAATCGTTTGTTGGTTAATTGTTCGAAAAAAGACCGTAAGGTAAAGAAAATAGATCGTCGAAAAAAGGCTATATCGGGAGATAAAGGAACAAATACTAGGCTGGAATGGGAAGGAATGTTCAAGACCAATCCCCAGGAAAACAGGTATGGTAATGGTGGAGCCACTATCCTTGAGGCAGGTATTTTTGATCTGGATGGTAATGGTGTCCAGACCATGATTAAGGGAAAGGAATATGAGTTTCGCATGAGAGTCCTTTTTCATAAACGGGTGACGAATCCTATTCTGGCCTACACTATAAAGGATATTAAAGGGTTTGATATTACCGGCACCAACACCCTTTTTCAGACGATTGATACCGGTACGTTCGATCCGGAGGACATTGTATCAGTCACATTTCGGCATAAAATGATCCTGGGCGCAGGCGGATATCTGTTGTCCTTCGGGTGTGCCGGGTTTGAAAACGATAATTACGTTATTTTTGAAAGAAGGTATGACTATATGACTTTCGAGGTTGTTTCCGAGAAGCCTAATGTTGGTTTTCTTGATCTTGAATCTGTCATCACAATGCATCACCATGCGTAATTAGGATTTAGAATACGATGGAATCTCCTTGGTTAGATTTTAATAAGGCCGTCTTGACAGAAGCAGGAGTCTGGAGCGTTAATCCGGAAAAAGCCTTTGCGTATTCCGATGGTCAGGCTGCCGAACAGACTCTTGCGGCAATTCTTGCCAAAGTCCGGGATAGAAGTTCTCTTTCGGTGGAGCTGGACAATGCTGCCCATGACTGGGTCAGCAGTTATCACCTGGGAAGTGAACGCGCAAATATTTATCGATTTCTGGATCTTACCGGAAAAAAACAAGCCCTTGAACTTGGTTGTGGCTGTGGAGCCATAGCGAGGTATATCGGGGAACAAGGTATAAGCCTTGATGCGATTGAGGGAAATTACAGGCGGGCCGAACTGGCAGCGATGCGCTGTGACGGACTGGACAACGTGACTGTAATCCATGAAAATTTCAATCAGGCACAAATTCCGGAGAATAGTTACGATCTTGTCCTGCTCAATGGCGTGCTGGAATATGCCGGTAAGTTTTTTGTTGAAGAAAAAACCAGTAAAGAGGCTGCAACAGAAGTACTTGAACAGGCTATGGCTGCCCTGGTGCCGGGTGGTGTTCTCTGTCTTGCCATAGAAAACAGGATGGGACTGAAGTATTGGCTGGGAGCTGCTGAGGATCATTACGGTGTTCCTTATCTTGGATTATATAACTATCCAAACGATGATGGAATTCGTACCTATGACAGACAGGAGCTGGAGACTGTTATTGGTAATCGTTTCAGTCGGTTTTTTTTCCCTTTTCCTGATTATAAGATGGCCCGGCTGGTTTTGAGTGAAGAGTATGTAAACGGAAATCCTGACTGTGCGGCTCACCTCTACCGGATGCCATCTCTTGATAACGGCGAACCGATACAGGCAAATATTAATGAGTTTTTTACCTGGCAGGGGCTGCAGGGAACAGGCAGGTTGGCCGAGTTCTCCAATTCGTTTTTTATCTTGATCTCCAATGATCAGGACGCTCTTTC
>JALXCX010000384.1 GCA_026990725.1 Desulfobulbaceae bacterium | reverse complement strand
AGTTCGCTCTTAATTTGAGCTTTTATGGCATTACCGGTGGGAGAATCATCAACTATAAAAACAACTTTTTTAAGATCCGGAACAACAGTTTCCATCAACTGCATGGATTTTTCAATATAGAGTTTCTCATACACGCCCGTGACATTATGACCGGGATGCCGGCGACTATCCATGAATCTGCGGGTATGATTATACATCTCTGGGGTGGTGTTAATACCTGAAAAAACGACGGGAATGCCACTATCAACCAAAGGAAGCATAACAGTCCGGGCTGCATTATCATCTACAGTAATAACAACATCCGGGTGGAAGCCATCAATCATGGACAGTGCTTCTTTCCCCCGGGAAGCAATCTGATCCGACCGGGTATAAGTGCCCTTTGTATCCATAAAAAAACGCTTAATCTCAACTGTTTCTCCATCTATAAATCCTGATTCAGCCAGCCCCCGTGCTAATCCCTCTTCCTGGGGCTGGCTGATAAGACTTTGAGGGGCATAGCTGTGGACAATAAACACTCTGGGGACATCCCCTGCAGCCAGCGACACATCGGGCAGGAAGAAAAAACAAAAGAGAAGAAACGTGGCAGGAATATATCTGAGCAAAAACAATGGCACCCGCATCACGACACCAATTCTATTGCTCCGGTTTTTCCCGAAAAGACCTCACCGATTATCCAGGCATCAGAACCGAGTATTGACAGCAACTGTTCGGCTCCTGCAGGGGGCATGGCAAAGAGCAACCCCCCCGAAGTCTGCGGATCATACCCCACCATACACAGAGGATCATCATCTGCCAGACTGCTGCAAAGCCATTTTTGATAAAAATCCTTATTGGTGTAAGCACCTGCGGGGATAATTCCCATCTCAATAAAATCAATAACTCCGGGTAGTACCGGAAGATTACCAGCCCGCACCCTGACAGAGACCTCGGAGGCTTCGGCCATTTCGTGCAGATGACCGAGCAGCCCAAAGCCTGTAATATCAGTACAGCCGTGGGGGGCAAGGTCAGGATTATCGGCAAATCCCTTTTCCCCAACTATTTCCGCCGGCCTCTTATTGAGGGCGGCCATAATCTCGACCATCAATTTCTCTGCGCCGGACTCAGCCAGCCCACCCTTAAGTGCAGTTGAGAGAATTCCGGTTCCAAGAGGTTTGGTCAGGACAAGAACATCTCCAGGGCGAGCCCCGGAATTGAGCAAAATATGATCGGGGTGGACAATGCCAGTGACAGACAATCCGTATTTCAACTCATGATCTTCAATTGAATGACCACCCACCAGCAACGCCCCGGCTTCTTTGACTTTTGCCAGTCCTCCTTCAATAATATCCCTGAAGACCTGCTTTTCCATTTCTTTGACCGGGCAGGCGAGAATATTCATGCATAATAGAGGAGTCCCCCCCATGGCATAAACATCTGACAGGGCATTGGCTGCGGTTATCATGCCAAAAGAATAAGGATCGTCGACAATGGGTGTAAAAAAATCCACCGTCTGGATGAGCGCCGTTGTCTCGTTTAAACGATACACTCCGGCATCATCACACGTCTCTGAACCGACTATCAGGTCCGGATGCGTGGGTAATTCGAGTCCGCATAGTATCTGGCCCAGGTCCCCCGGGCCCAGTTTAGCCGCTCAACCTGCTGCTTTTACGGTCCGTGTTAATTCAATCTTCATTGCTTACCGGTGATAGAAGTTGTGCTACAAGGAATTCTTTCATTTTTTTGTTATTCTAGCAAATCGCTGCGTATTTTGTTGAAAAATATTCTGTTATCTGGTTTGAAAGAAAGATCAATAAAAATCAGTTTGATATTCCAAGGCACAAAGAAGCATTCTTTGTGCCTTGTTAATTTAAGGCTCTTTTGTTTCGAGCCAAGGGAAAAACAGGAGATTGGCCCGCAAAAAGGCAGGTCAACCAACGTTCTTTTCTCTTGCTCATTCATTCTTTTTCTCCAGAGTATAATGAATCCGCACACGACTGAATCAGACAGGCAGACAAAACCCACTCACGAATGCGGCATCTGCGGAATTTTCGGCCACGAGGACGCCGCAAAACTTGCCTATTTTGGTCTCTATGCCCTGCAGCATCGGGGGCAGGAAAGCGCCGGTATTGTTTCCGGAAACGGCGAATGCATGATGATCCACAAGGATATGGGCCTGGTTCCAGAGGTCTTTACGGAGAGCAACCTGCAGCGCCTTTCCGGACATCTCGCCGTTGGTCATGTACGCTACTCCACCACCGGGGAATCATCTATCACCAATACCCAACCGTTCATGGTGACCCATAAAGGTGTTCCGCTGGCTGTCGCCCATAATGGCAATCTGGTCAACACCATTGATCTGCGCAATCATCTGGAAGCGAAAGGGTCTATTTTCCAGACAACAATGGACAGTGAGATTGTTGTCCATCTCATGGCACGAACGATGGACATGGGCCTTGCCAAGGCAGTTAAAGAATCATTTGCCTGTATCCGGGGCGCGTATTCCCTTTTGCTCATGACGCCAGATACCATGATTGCCGTACGCGATCCCAACGGATTTCGCCCGCTCTGTCTTGGCCGACTTGATAATGATGCCTATGTCGTCGCCTCGGAGACATGCGCACTTGACCTCATCAACGCAGAATACATCAGAGACGTGGCCCCCGGTGAGGTCTTAATCATCAACAAAGACGGTATTGAATCCATCTTTCCCTGGTCCCCCCGGCAAAAGAGTTATTGTATTTTTGAACAGGTCTATTTCGCCCGGCCGGACAGTGATATTTTTGGCACAAATGTCTATGCCACACGAAAACGTATGGGGGAAATACTCGCCCGGGAAGCCCCGATTGAGGCCGATTTTGTCATGCCTTTTCCTGATTCAGGAAACTACGCTGCCATCGGCTACTCCCAGGCATCCGGCATTCCTCTGGAAATGGGCATGATCCGTAACCATTATGTTGGACGTACTTTTATTCAGCCATCACAGGCAATGCGTGATTTTTCGGTACGGGTAAAACTCAACCCTGTTCGCCAGCTTCTTGAGGACAAAAAAGTCATTATAGTTGAAGACTCCATTATCCGTGGCACAACCGGCAAAAGCAGAGTCAGGGCCTTGCGCGATGTAGGCGCAAAAGAAATCCACATGCTTGTCTCCTGCCCGCCAACTGTCAACGCCTGTTATTACGGTATCGACTTTCCGTCTTCTACCCAGCTTATTGCGGCTCAAAAAACAATCGAGGGCATCAAGGAGTACATGGATCTGGATTCACTCACGTATCTCAGCCTTGATGGTCTTGTTGAGGCCACAGGACTTCCTGAGGAAGATTTCTGCCTGGCCTGTTTTAATGGCAACTACCCGATAAAACCGGATAAAACATTTAGAAAAGACTCCCTGGCCACCTGCATCAGATAATTTTTGTTATGGCAGAGATAACCATTGATACCTATTTATGCAGCGGCTGTGAGACCTGCGTTGAACTTTGCCCTGAAGTTTTCCGCATGGACAAGGTCATGGGCAAAGCCGAGCTTATCACCACTAATCCTGTCGTCACTGAGGATGTCTTCCAGGCTGCAGCATACTGTCCGGAAAAATGCATTGCAATTATCGAATAACCAGATTCCTCACCATTCACGAACC
>JALXCX010000383.1 GCA_026990725.1 Desulfobulbaceae bacterium | reverse complement strand
CTTGGACTGAATTTTGTTGCCCAGGGGATTATCCTCTGGCTGATTTTCGGGCCCTGGAAACGGGCAGGTATTGCCTCCATGAGTGGAACCAACCTGCTTGCCCGCAATCTCTGGCTCCAAACCCCTGCCGGGTGGCGGGTAGCCCCTGTTGCCCTGGCACTGAGCTGTCTGGCCTTTCTCCTGACAGCCTTACTTCTGGGCAACACACGCTTTGGTCTGCAGCTCAAAGCCGTTGGCAAAAACCCTCTGGCATCACGCCTGTTCGGTATTCGTCCGGAGATTGTCGGCTTAACCGCCATGATGCTGGGTGGAGGGCTGGCAGGCCTTGCCGGGAGCTTACAGGTTGTTGGTGTTTATCACAGACTCATTCCGGCAATTTCCAGCGGCTATGGCTATCTGGGGCTGCTCATTGTCATGCTGGCAGGCTACCGGGCCATGACGGTACCTTTTATCGCACTCTTTTTCGCCTGCCTTGCCGCCGGATCAATTCAGCTGCCCATAGTCTTACAGATTGACTCCTCCCTGTCCGGTGTCATACAAGGTGCCTGCGTGCTGAGCGCCCTTTTGGTACACGGAATACATAAAAAGAGGAGAAGTAGCTGATGGATATTTCTTTTTCCATGCTCGCAGCAGGAGTGGCGGCAACTTCAGCCCCTCTAATCTTTGCAGCCCTTGGTGAAACCCTGACAGAAAAAGCAGGGGTTATTAATCTTTCACTTGATGGGACAATTTTACTATCTGCCATGACAGGTTTTGTAACAGCCAGCGCCACAGGATCTGTCTGGCCCGGCTTTGCAGCAGCTGCTGTCACAGGCATGGTTGTCTCATTGATACTTGCCATTATTGGGGTCTGGCTTGGCCAGTCACAGGTTGCCGTAGGATTTGCCCTGACCTTTCTCTGCCGCGACCTGGCTTATTTTCTAGGCAGTGATTACTCGCGGACTCCCGGACCGCAACTGCTGGCATCTCCTGTTCCCGGCCTGGCTGACATCCCTTTTATAGGGCCTATCTTCTTTAACCATTCCTACGTTGTCTATGCCTCTTTTTGCATCATTCCCCTGCTCTGGTATTTCATTTTCCACACAAAACAGGGCCTTATCCTGCGTGCCGTGGGAGAAAACCCGGATGGCTGCTGGGCAAGGGGGATTCGACCAAAAACTACTCAAGCACTCTATACGGTGCTTGGAGGCGCATTAACAGGTCTTTCCGGAGCAGCCTATTCGCTTGCCATAAAACCTGGATGGGGACGCCCTCAGGGATGCGAAGGCATAGGGTGGATTGCTCTTGCTCTGGTTATTTTTGGAGGTTGGCACCCGGTTCGGGTGGCCTTTGGAGCCTATATATTCGGCATGCTTCAAATGTCAGGCATTCTACTGCAGGAAATATTTCCAACGATTCCCTCCCAGATATTCCAGGTTGCCCCTTTCCCCCTGATGATCTTTACACTGGTGCTCATTCACTTCAGCCGTAATGTACGAAATACAAAGAGTTCACGACTTCTTGCCCTGCTTAGCGGAACACCTCCCCTTGCTCTGGGACGCACCCATGACCAAGAGTAACAAAACTTTTGAAAACCTGACAAACAGGCCGACAAAAAGGCTTCTGACGTCCAACACAAACGGGGGGGGGGGGAAGGACAACAGATAACAAAGGCACTTTTTATTATATGAATTCAATTAGTTATCAAAGAAAACCATGCAATTTTCTACTGGTCGCTCTCTAAGAAGTGACCCTATTTGGTGTCCTCTAATTCCGTGATACCGATAGAGCAGAGAAGTATGAGCAAACCATTTTGGCCAGTGGCCTGTCTCCGAGGCAACCCATGAGGGAGAAAACCCACGCAAATTGATTATGCATCTATATGGGCAATTATTTTTATTTTTCCTTCGATCAGTTTTACCCAGTTCTGCAACGTCCGCAAAAATTTTCATGAGACCTTCCTGCAAATCATCCCTCTCCACTGTTGCCATTTTCCCGTTTGTTCTCTCTCCGGACGACATTAACAAATACACGGCTCCAGCCGGAAGAAGATGGCATACCGGTACATTCAATTTACTGAAAACTTCAATATCTGCTGGTGAGTGTCGACGATCAAATCGGAACAGAAGAGCTTTTTGAGCAAATACCCCCCGCAAAACGGTACTGGTCATCATGTCTGACAAAACAGGACGAGTTCCCTTCCGCAAAACCTTGGTTATCATGGGCTGCCAAGCGCTCCACCATGGACGACCGTCCAACAACAGAAAATCTAATTTACCGTAAATTGGCAAAGATCGGACACTACCAAGGCCAACAATTATCAACAGACAAAGAAAATAATAAAGCAATTGTCGCCTTGAACTCCTCATAAATCACCTCCAGCGTGTTTGCCCTGTGAGTGGCGTGACTGAATTGTTTCGCATCTAAACAGGTAATGACCTGATCGATACAGGAAATCAGCAAAAAAGATCCAGAACATGGAAGCATAGCAGAGACGGTAATATGTAGGAACTTTAACATTGGAAGACCATATAAAATGGAAAAGAGGAGTAAAATAGCCAACAAAAGGAAGAACCCCCAGGATAAAAATACGTATTTTGCGTTCTGTATCTCCAGGGATAAAACCAGGCCAAAAATAGGGAAGACCAAGCAACCCCATGAGTATTCCCGCTCCTCCCAAGGTATCAAATACTCGCAATCCTGTGAATTGTGGCCCCACATAGAAACCATAGCAAAAGGATGATAGTGGCTGTAGATTACGAACATAATCCCTGACAAAAAACTGCTCAAGCCAGTGCCGAAAAATCTGCGACTGTGGCAATAACCAACCTAATGAGAAAAAGGTCAATAAACAGAGCAGACCGATCCAAACCTGTTTACTATTCCTATTAGAAAACAAACGGACAATCTTAACCGCATGAAAAAGGCAGTGCACCAGAAGCCATACAATTATTATAAACCCTAGAAACACAGCCTCTTGTTGATGATTCACCCAGAGTATAGGCAGTGCAATCAGACCACACAAAAAACCTGTCACTAAATTTCGGGACTTCTTTGTAAAAAAAAAGAGACCTGTCCAAATCCAGTAAATAATTAAGGAGGAAAATCCGGGAGCCAGGGAGTAATATCTAAAATAGCTGAATCTGTTTGTCCCGAAAAACAGAAAACAGATGATCAGACTGAGAAATGCCCATCTGCGGGGAAGGCCAGCCTGAAGTGAAAGCACAAACAGGGTCGCTGCCGCCAAAGCCCAGAACAAGCCATGCACATTATCAATGCGCTGTAAGCGTTCGATGGGCGGGACCGTTTTACCATCGGAACAAAGTAAATTCCCTGCCATACTGTAATGCCAAAAACCACGGTTATTCCTTGGCATATTGTACGCACTCTGGTCACAATTCCATTCATACACCCGGCGGAGATGTTCTAGAGGATCAGAAGGTGGCTCTAAAAATGGGCCGGACAATTTTCCCAATCCAAAAAATAAGAAGGCAATCAATAATGTTGCAGTCAGGTGTTTGTCAGCACAGTAGAAAATCGTGAGAACAAGTGTGAGCCAGCCGATGTTCCCGATGATACGCGTTGGCAGTTGGGAAAAGAATGGACAAAAGGGATAGAGATGGTCCAGGGAAATCAAGAACATAAGAAGCCACAACAGGAACACTACCCACGTGACTCCTTCCCTTACCCATCTGTTGTTACGCTGCGGCATACGGTCATTGCCTGCAACACGCAAGGACGATAGCCGTTTTGTATAAACCCGCAAAAGCAACCTGAATAATTAAAGGTAAGTTATTTTTTCTGATAAGGAGAAAAATCATTCACAAGTACTAAATACGGATCACCTGCTCTTGACGAAATGGTTATGGCCTTCCCCTGAACAGTTATTGATGCAACAGCCTTGTTCTTTTGACTATTTAGCAGCTCCTGGGAAAACGTAACTTCTTTTGTTTTATAACATTGCACAGTCATATTTTTAAGGATCAGCTTTCCTTTACCATCGAGAGGATCAAAACGCAATCTCCTTATCTTTTTCCGAGTCGGTAACACCACGGAATAATGCTTGGCAATCTTGTCAGCAATTTGTGTATAGGGGACGACAACGACCTCGCTTGGATTAAACCCCCTGCCGGTATCAAAATAAAAACTGCCACGCTGTAAACCTGGAAGAGCATCAAGAAGTTCAATATCAAAGCGAAGGACTGTTGCCGGCATTTTAGAAACAGATAAAAACCTGGCAAGAAGTTCCTGAGAATGATCACGAATAACTACGCTGAGTAATACGCCCCACAACAAAAGCAAGATAGCAAAAAAAACGCCCTTCTTTATTACAGTATTGTTCATATAAACCACTATCGAGAAGGAATGTTATTTCTTAATTGTGCCATTAAAATAAAAGCAAGAACATAGATCATCACAGCTATAAGCAGTGTAGCATGAAATCCAAAAGCTAACGAACAGACAACACTCAACACGCCACCTATTATAGTGAAAAGGCCATTAACCCCCCAAGCCCAACCGATAGCACCGTTCTCTCGATCCTGAAGAGACAATATCCCGAGGGGGAAAGGCATTCCCAGAAAAAAACCGACAGGAAAAATCATCACCATTGCAATAAAAATTCGCAAATATATTGGGGCTGTCAACAAAAGCCTGCCCATCGGTTCATAAATAAACAATAATAATAATACACTTGAAATGACCCCGATAAACGGAAGATACCATCCGTTATGCAAACTGAGACGTAATCTACCAGAGGATATGCTTCCTATCCCAGCAGACAGGAGCAGAGAAAATACAACGGCTGAATAGGTATATAACGGGTAGCCAATCAGCTTCATAAACATCTGAATAAAAATTAATTCAATTATAATGAAACCTGCCCCAAGGCAGGAAAAATAACCGAGTGTTTTCCCTTTGTGCGGCCAATGGGCACGCCCAACCTTGGAAAACATAAGGGGGACGAAAACAAAGATACCGGAAAACAAAAGTGAGGCCACGCCGGTAATAATCAGATGAATAATATCCATCGGTATTCTACCAGCGAGTTGTGAGTTGAGAAGGCCAGCAGTGGAATAATTAATATAGTTTTCAGGGGCGACTCTCACTTCTTTAACTGTTTTTCGAAAAAAATTAAAAAAGGGCTGATTATCGGTAGGGGGGGCAATCCGATAATCAGTTCTTTGCCAGAGATCAGGATCAGGCTCCCCGGAGAGGAACTGATCTGGTAAAAAATTACCTGTCGCAAGCAGGGGATTAATAACCACTTTATTTGCAGGCCCCATAAACGCAACAAGCCTTTCCACTTCATCGTGGCTCCAAGGGCTCATCTTGATTAAAACGGTTGGTAAATTATCAATAACATGTTGTTTTTCAAACACCAATACATGCCGTCTGAAATTATCTCGCCCCATTTTTTTCCAAGCCATTGACGCTGTAGTTAATATCCTGGGATACACATGGTGATTTATGTGCAGGATTCCATCACTCTTCAATTTTTGAAAATAGTCTTCATACGCCTCGACGGTCTGCAGGTAATTAGCCGACATGGCACCTGTTCCAGAAGCAATACTGGAACTGGTATGATTACTGAACATCTGAATAATATCATACTTTCTGCTATTGGAACGTAGAAAACTCCGCCCCTCGCCAACAATGGCATTAACTCGTGGATCATTAAAAATATCGCCATTATAAGCCGCATAATCAGTCTTTCCCTCCCGGACAACATACCCTACAAGCTCCACCGCATCAACATGCCCTGCTCCATAGACGAGCGCGGCTTTCGTTTCCTGACCACCGGCGCTGCCAATGATGAGCACATCCTGATCCGTATCCTGTTTCAAATAATGAGAGGCCAGAACCATTGCTCCCCAAAAATGGCTGGCAGCCTGCTGCGGCAAGATACTTCTCAATCTACTGTAATTGCCATCAAAAGGGTAAATATAGCTACTCTGTGATCCACCGTCATAGGCAATAAATTTTTTCGTGTTAACATCGACAATATCAATCTTGGAAATTGGGTCCCAGAAACTCCTTTCTATTTTATGCGCTTCCTTAAAAAAACGAAGGCTTCTCTTATTGGAAAATTGTTTAAATTCCAGATAATGATCCGGATATAGAGACATTGGAATTGCGATAATAAAAGTTGCCAAAACGATTGAAGCTGCAAGCCATTTTTTACTGGTACTAAATAACCCTGAGGTTATCAGGGCCAGTGCCGAAGTACAAAGAACCAGCCCGCCTGTCCCTAAATAAGGAAGCAGGGGTACCAAAAGAACACACCCGAAAGCGGCACCGGCCAGATCCCAAAAGTAAAGGACTTGAATCTTTTCGGCATAAAAAGAAAAAACAGTAGTAAAAATAAGCCCTGCTAGAAAAAAGGGCAGAGCCAGAACAAAATAGATGAATAAAAACAACAGGAAGCCCTTAACTGGTGCTGTAGAAAAAAGTTGAAAATCAAAAGGAACATGATTTAGAATGGGATAAATAGCAAAGATGGTAAGGGCAAACAGGTGTGAAATAATAGAAATATAAGATCGGACATCTGCATTTGGGTCAAATGGCTTCACGGAATAATAGACTCCAGCAAAACCAAAACAGAACATGGCAAGGGTTATCACCATATAGGCCATATTGGGATACCATATAACATCAAAAACACGGATCAACGTTAATTCGAGCATTAATGTCGTCAATGCCACCAAAAATAGCCCTGCTGGAATTCTTTTATTTAACATATTTGGGACTATCCGATAAAAATTTTATTCATTTTTTTAACAACAGAAGATAGGCAGAAGTGGGGACCATAATTCGCTGTCCCACTACACTGATTAGTGCATTATACCATTGCTGCGACATTTTATCATAGCCTGTAGCATTGGGATGCAGGCCATCATAATTCAAAGCAGACCAGTTGGCAACCATTGCCGCATAATGATCCACGAGGATTACATGTTTCGTCTGGGCAATTGACTGGATACCAATGTTATAGGCCGGGATGTTTTTTGCTGGTGTTGAGGTGTCTGGAGTTAATGTCCCAAGTATTGGTACAATATGATATTTTCGTATTTTATCTATCATTACAGAGAGATTAAAGATTGTTGTGTTTCTGGAAAAACCATAATTAAAATCATTGGTCCCCTCCATTAACAAAACGAAATCCACATGCCCCCAGTGATAGATTGCTGTCTGGATATTGGACTCAATTCTATTCATTCCAGCGGCTGTAGATTCGCCGCCAACCCCCCAGTTAAAGACAAGGTTAGGATGCCCACTTGCAGTCAAACGCTGCTCAAGAAACTTTTCATACATACCGCAATTGCATCCATTTCCATAACCGGTAAGGTAAGGATAGCCCAAAGTAATGCTGTCACCAAATCCGAGTGTGACAAGACCATCGTATGCTAAGGCAGGAGCAGAACAGAATAAGAACAGGGCAAGGAAAAACAACAGCCTGGTGTTCATAATTGGAGGTACCAGATGTTTCATAAGACAGGTATCTTAGGGGATAGTAAAAATGGGTACAAAAAACACCAGCGAAAACTTCAAAAATTCAATGCACAGAAAAGGAGATAAGGTAGACGTACATTTCCGCTTGGTGTTGTGATTATTTTTGAGGTATTAGTCGAAAGCTATTGAGCACATTATCGCCATCATGAATGTTTATATAAGCAAACTTATCAAGAGTTGCCGAACCAGGTAACTTGATTACTCGTGCAAACCGTTCTCTCAGTGTTCCAAACACGGCATTGTCTTTCGTCAACAGTTGCTGCTTTTGCCATCGGTTTCCTTTCCATTCTGAAAAAAAACGCTGATATGAAGATCCTGTAAAACCGGACCAGACGACCCAGGGCATTCCGGACTCGTTCAACCCGGCCACGGGAAAAATGTCCGGACTATTGTTCCCTCTGTTTACCCTGACAGGCTTACTCCATGTTGTGCCATCCCACCGGCTCGAAAAAATATCATCATCAGAGGCGCCATCGTTGCCAACCCAAAACAGCCAGAGTTGATCATTTTTATCTACAATCGAGCAGGCCCCCCCAGCAAAAACCATTCCGGTCGGTATCAGCTCTGGAACAGACCAGAGACCATTGGTACTCCGAGAAACATAAAGCAGAGACATTTCACCTCGTACAACAGACCAAAAGGCCCAAAGTTGATTATGTTTATCTCGTAATATTGATGGGGTACTGATCCTATCAGAAGCAGAAACCGTGACCTGTTCCGGAGCCGACCACCGTCCATCATGCGCGTCACTATGCAACACCGTTGACACGGAACCTCTATGCTCCACCCATATTATATCGGCAAAGGATGGAACTTGGCCGGTTTCCCCGGAATAACAACAGACAGCCTGTAAAAAAAACAGCAAAAACAAACAAACTACACATAACGCTCTATTCATCTTACTACTTCCCGCTCCGTTCTTAACACTTACCAGGAGACCTAATGACTTAACCTGTGTCCCCGGTTCTTTCTGTTTGCTTTGATATGACATATCCAAATAAAGACCAAGGTCACTGTCAAAGCAAAAACAACACTTGCAAACACAACCCAAAAGCCACGGTCCCGAAACAGTAATTGTCGCCAGGGAACGGAAAGCTCCATATTATTTCGTTCTGGAAGGGCCGCCATGTTGTGAAAGGATGCCTGTTCAGGCAAAAAACGACGGTATTCCCTGCTCTGATTTCCCGTAAGTCTGGCCTGTTGTATTCGAAAGACCATACTTTTACAAGTGAAAAAATCAAGCCGTATCCGTTTGAGAACATCAACAGGGTTGATCGGGTCAAATGGTAAATAGACCCTGGCCAGACCTTTCCTCATGTCAAGCCAGAACCAATAACTCTCATTTTCACTATAAGGTTCTTTTTCGATCGGGTGATCCAGTAAATAAGACTTCCAAAACATCTGCATCTGACAAGATCTCTCTGGAGCATCACCTGTAATTTCAAGATACAGCCCCTGCGACCCATTCAGATTAAGATCCAGAAGAGGTGATTCCAGATAGGGATCATTACCTGTTATCCGAAAAGTATTATTCTCCCCTTGCTGTATATCATGCGGAATCCAGTCCGTACCTATATCTGTGGGCACATCAACAGTTCTTCCGGAGACCTTGTTGAAAAAAACCTCGGGATCATCTATTCTGACATGACCCGTTCCTTCCGGAATGAAATTCAAAAGCCATGGCTCAACGTGACGGACAATTGCAACCGATAGAATTGATACGACCTGATCGGTTTTCGGATCTAAATCCAAACGTATTCTATTTATTCTGCTTCTGGTGTGAAAAAAATATAAGGGAATGAAGACTGTAAAAACTTTTTTCTCTCCTTTGAGGACACAATGAAAACTATAATTCTCTGAAAAAGTATGACGATCAGTTTCCCAGTACCATTGTAAATGGTGATGGTCCATGCCTCCGGACAGGTGAATTTTAAACAAAAAACCATGGATATCATCATAGTGGTCAATCTGATCTTGGGTGTACAAAAAAGGATCCGCCCCGACTACCTGATAACTGCCGTTTTGCAGCCTGCGGAGATCGTGTGCTTTCCAGTGAATAGGCAAATTTTTAGTTCCTGTCCCATTTGTCTGCAGCCCTCTGGCGACGGATGGCAGGAAAAGCACCTGAAAAAAAACCAGCAGTAAGCTTCCAAGCAAACGGTCACGACACATCTCTTTGCCTTTTAATCATCATTATCATTAGATAGCCTATTGACACCGCATACATTGTGTGCAAAAACCACCTGATAAACTGCAGGGGAGGCAATCCTCGCGGCATCCAGAGTTGTTCGTACAACTGAGGAATCGATTTAAAAGCAAAAAGTGTTTTATGAATCGGCGAGGCCAAAAAGAGAGTAAAGACGCCGGCATCGGTATTAAACAACCAAAAAAGAATCCAACAAAAGCAATAGAGAAAAAAGGGCAACAGGGTGTTTTTTCCAAAATAGAGCATACTGATTGGAAAGATGATCAACCAGGAGGCATAATGCGCACTGTGGGTGCAGCAGAAAAAGAACCACGCAATGGTAAGACCGGCGCTTAAAACATATTTGTACATCACGTCCCTGCTCTCATTCTCAACCAAAAAAAGACACAATGCCGCGTAACCGGCAAAAAAAGGGGAGAACCAGTTTATTTCCAGCCCCCAGAACCTGCCAATTTCATGGGAGACAACCGATTCCTTGCCTGCAAAAAACGGTTGCAGATGAAACAACTTCTTTACCAACATGGGCGCAAGTAACATCAGTAGCAGGAGAATGGCAGGCAGAGCAAATTGTTTTATATTCTCACGCCATGTGTTGTGCCGCGATATTAAAGCCAGAACAAAAAGAGGCAGAAAAAGAATATACATCTCCCGACTATTCACAGCAAGTCCCAGCATAAGAGCCGCCAGGAGCCTGCGATTCTCCCTGAGCATCAAGATGGACAGGCTGACAAAAAAGATGGAGATGGATTCGTAGCGGCCAAATATATAAAAAGCATATAAGGTAACAGGATTAAACAACCAGCAGGCTACAGCAGTCATCTGTTGTCTTTTCCCGGCAAACATTCTGTACAGGACAAGTGCCGTTCCCATATCAAAAAGTAAATAGGGTATTTTCAAGAGAAACAATGTCCTGAAAATGTACGGGTCACTGACAAACAGAGAATATGCGTGTATTCCTGCCGTTGTTGATGCTCCATTGGCTACAAAAAACATGGTATCAGCATGGGGCAGAAAAGGCAGAAAGAGCTGCATGAAAGCCATCTCTACGTAGTAGACAATCAATCTGGTGGTACCCGGGAAATAATAACCTGCTGTCAGTGTTGCATACACTCTCCGCATCTCGGATAAAAAATCCACATGACAGAAAAAAGGCATAAGCAAAAGACGGAGCACCAGCCCGGCGAGAAAAAGCACAACAATGTCTCTTCCCAAGGGCTGTATCGTAAAAACCGAATTTTGTTTCTTGCTAAAAATCATTGATTTCTCAATAAAACTCGTGCTGCCAGTCTCAATATATGCAGTGAGGTTATTATGTATCTAATCGAATGGAAAAATCTTCTTTATCCAGCGAGAGGTTCGGATTGTACCAGGGATCGCCCTTTTGAATAAAATCAGTCCACCGTTGCATAATGTTCTCTGTCTCACCAGCCAGCCTTGCCTGTTTTTCCGGTGTGTCTTCGTAACCACGGGAAACGGACTCATAATGGTACGCCTCACAATACGGTGTAAAGACATTAAAATATCCTTTGTCTATCAGCTTCAGGCATAAATCAACATCATTGTAGGCGACTGGAAATATCTCCTCGTCCATACCGCCCACCTCCAGATATTTATTCTTTTGCACCATCAGACAGGCCCCGGTAACAGCACTTACATTATGAATAACATGTGCCCGGGCATAATACCCCACATCATCCCTGTGGAAAAAACGATGGGGATGGCCGGCAGGGCCAACCATTCCGACCACAATCCCAGCATGCTGAATCTGATCGTCCGGGTAGTACAATTTACCGCCTACAGCACCAACTCTTTTTCTCTGGGCGTGTTCAAGCAAAGATTCCAGCCACTCATCGCTGAGTATTTCAATATCATTATTCAAAAAAAGAACATATTCCCCCCTGGCCTCTTCAACACCGACATTACAGAGCCTGGGAAAATTAAAAGGAAAATTATGTTCAGTAAAAGATATCCGCGAGTCTTTTTTCTCAAATTCCGACATCAATGCGAAAGTTTCTTTTTGGACGCTGTTATTGCTGATACCAATAATCTCAAACTCCTGATAACCGGTTTTGACCAGAATAGAATGAATGCATTTTTTCAGCAGCTCCGGCTTATCCTTAAAAGGAATTATAATTGAAACCAACGGACTGCCAACAACAGTTCTCCTGACCCGGTAACTACCCTGGTATTTTGCAAAAGAAACCGCCCC
>JALXCX010000382.1 GCA_026990725.1 Desulfobulbaceae bacterium | reverse complement strand
GGCCACCGGGTCTACAAAACATATGACCCACGTGGAACGATTATCCAGGAGGCCTGTGATGATTTGCTTAACTTGCTCAATATTTCAGACCCCCTGCTTGATATTGCCCGCCAGCTGGAAGAAATCGCCCTGAACGACGAATACTTTATCAAAAGACATCTTTTCCCCAATGTCGACTTTTACTCCGGCATTATCTATCGGGCTATCGGCATCCCCACGAACATGTTTACCGTCATGTTTGCCCTGGGCCGTCTGCCGGGCTGGATTGCCCAATGGAGGGAACAGCAGGAAGATCCCACGACAAAAATTGGACGGCCCCGACAGGTTTATACCGGTGAAATTTCAAGAAAATTTATCCCATTAGAAGACAGATGATTCATCTCGGGCAACAGGCGAAAAAAGGAAAGATCAGGAAATTTATTTTATGTTGTGCTGAAAAAAAACTTTCAGGCCTGAACATTGATCAGGGGTCAAATCACAGAACCTCACCCGCATCTGTTTCACCTGAACTGATTGATATGGAGTACTCTTGGGGCAGTCAACCTGAGACACCAGGCGGCATGAAAGTCCGGGCAGGTAAAAATCCTGTCCGGGGACAAAAATATCTATTTCAACCTGCTGAGAAGTGACTTTGTCCAAAGGAACATATTTTAGACTCATGCCACTCATACTGATATCAATTATCTCCCCAGGAACAGCCCCCAAAAAGGCAAGTGCTCCCTCCCTGACATGAAATCGCTGGTGGGAACGCCGTTCTTCCCCGACAGGATAAGATTCTTCCACTGTTTCCATTGCCCCCCAACACACTTGAAAGCGGTCAGCACCTTGTAAAGTAGCCGTCTACACGATTGATGAGGCACGAACCCGAACCCTACCTGGCAAATTCCAGAATTCCTGAAAGCCATACCCCTCTTGATCATCATGAACAAAATGCAAAAAGCACTCCAGAAATAAGAAAAATAATAGGTAATGATTACCGATGGATCTCAGGATATGTTCCGTCAAAACTAAAAAGCCGACCTTGTTTTTCCGAAAAAACGGATGGCGGCTGTTTTTTCCGGAAAACCACATCCTTTACTCAGCTTTGGAAAAAATAAATATCCGGGATTCTTTTCGCCTAGCCCTTGCCCAGATTCTGACTCACATGAAGATTAACCTTTAACGGAACATCAAGAGCCATGACAGACTCCATCACGGTTGTGACCATAGCGGCAACTGAATCAAGATCGTTGTCCTCAACCTCCAGAACCAGCTCGTCGTGAATCTGGAGAATCATTGCGGCCCTGTAATCCCCTTTGAGTTCATGATCCACCTTGAGCATGGCCAGTTTAATAATATCGGCAGCCGTTCCCTGGATTGGAGTATTAATCGCTGTTCGTTCGGCAAACTCGCGACGTGTACGGTTGGCGGCATTAATTTCCGGCAGCTGCCGCCTCCTGCCCAACAGGGTTGTCACATAGCCATCTAATCTTGCCTTTTCGACAATTGTCCCCATGAATCTTTTAATTCCTGCAAAATGCTCAAAATACCTGTCGATAAAAGTCTGAGCCTCTTTGCGACTGATTTTAAGCTGGTTTGCCAGGCCAAAGCTAGACATACCATACACAATGCCAAAGTTAATAGTTTTGGCCACCCGCCGCATTTCAGGGGTTATGAGCTGCGGGGAAACACGAAAAATCTCACCGGCAGTCTGGCTGTGAATGTCCTGATCCTTTGTAAAAGCGGAAAGTAAGGCCGGATCCTGGCTGTAATGAGCCATGACCCGCAAATCAATCTGCGAATAATCCGCAGAAAGCAGGGAACAGCCGGAACGGGCGACAAAAGCTGACCGGATACGACGGCCCTCTTCTGTACGAATGGGAATATTCTGCAAATTCGGCCGACTTGAACTCAGCCGCCCTGTCGCTGTACCGCATTGATTATAAGACGTATGTACCCGCCCTGAAATCTTACTGATATGCTTTTGCAGTTTATCGACATAGGTGGATTTCAGCTTGGCCAGGTTTCGATACTGCAAAACCAGATCAGGCAGTTCATGTTGCCCAGACAGCTTTTCCAGCACCTTGACATCAGTTGAGTATCCGGTCTTGGTCTTGCGCCCTCTGGGTAAATCAAGCTCGTCAAATAAAACCACTGCCAGCTGGGCAGGTGAATTAATATTGAATTCATGCCCCGCAACATCGTAAATGGCCGTTTCCAATCCGGAAAGCCTTTCGCCAAACTCGTCGGCAAGGCTGGACAATACATCCCGATCCACCAGAACACCTGTGGACTCCATCCTGGCAAGCACTGCAACAAGCGGTCCTTCGACATCCACAAATAAGTCCCATAAACCCAGTTTCTCAAGGTCTGGTTTCTGTTCCTCAAATAAACGAAACGTCCCGTAGACATCTTCACAGCTATAATCCCTGGCCTTATCAAGGGGAACGCGGCAAAAGGCATCGGAGCGTTTATCGCCAGCAACGACCTTGGAAAAAGGAGTCAATTCCAGATCCAGCTCTCTGCATAAATCATCAAGTTTATACGAACGACGGCCGGGATCAATCAGCCAGGCTCCGATCATGGTATCATAGAGAGGCCCGCCCAACAGAATGCTCCCGTTTTGAGGTGCGGCAAGTACCGCATAATCATATTTTAAGTTATGCCCGAGTTTGGGCAGCTCAACAGAAGTCAACAAAGGACCAAGTACTTCCTGAATATCTGTCAGCTCAAGTTGCCCCGGTAAAACATTCCCCTCTTCATCCCGGTGTCCACAGGGAACATACCAGGCCTTTTCTGTATCAAGACAAAGAGAAAGACCAACCAGTTCCGCCTTAAGAGGGTCAAGAGAGGTTGTTTCGGTATCAACAACGAGCACATCAGCTTTTTCAAGCTCTCCAGCCAATTTTTCAAGAGAATCTCTGGTTTGCACAAGCTCAAACTCATCCGTGCTGACCCGTTGTGCAGGCACGTCTGATTTAAGCAGTGTAAAAAACTCCAGCTCTGTGAGCAATGCCCGCAGGGCTTCCGGGTCCGAATCGCGCACCTTGTACGCAGCCAGATCACAGGGGACCTCTGCTTCATAGTTTAAACGAATCAGATCCCGGGACAAAAAGGCATCATCCCGGTGCTCGATGAGCCGTTCTTTCATTTTGGATTTCTTCAAGCCTTCAACTGCAGCATACAAAACTTCAAGGGTTCCATGCGCTGTAATAAGCTTTTGCGCTGTTTTGGGGCCCACCCCGGGAACTCCGGGAATATTATCGGCACTATCTCCGGTCAGGGCAAAATAATCCAGCAATTGATCCACCCCGACACCATACTTTTTTTGGACAAACGCAGCGTCCATGAGTCGGTCACTCATGGGATCCCACATCGAGACGTTATCAGAAACAAGCTGAAGCAGATCTTTATCTCCAGAAACAACCACCACGTCACACCCCTGTTCCGTGAGCACCCGGGCCGCCGAAGCAATCAGGTCATCGGCCTCCTGATCGGCATGATCCATGTTTAAAATGGAATAGGCATCAACCATTTTATGGATATACGGAATCTGGGGCACCAGATCATCCGGCATGGGCGGACGATTTGCCTTGTAGTCCGCATACATTTTATGGCGAAAAACAGGGCCTCGTGTATCAAAAGCCACGGCAAGGTATTCAGGGTTTTTTTCA
>JALXCX010000381.1 GCA_026990725.1 Desulfobulbaceae bacterium | reverse complement strand
GTTTTATGGAACTTCGCATGAGCCATTCAGAGCCATCCCATTACGACTGCATCGTATGCAATCACTATTCCAAGCCCCACCTTCAAGCTCTGAGTCGATTATGTCAATATAATGAGGTGTACCGTTGATGAAGTTATATGTGGCAAATTGAGCAGCAGTGAGTGTCGAATTGTTGATAATTGCAGTATCCCCAAAATCTTTCACGAAGGCGGCACTGCTAAGCCATCCCCCAGGGGCTGGAATACTACCAGTAGAAACAGTTGATTCACTGAGTTTACATTTACTGATGTTGTAAAGAGTTATCCCAAAGTTTGATCTATCTCCGCCAGAGATATCGATGTTTGCAGATATTATTACGGCTGTACTCGCTTGAATGTACACCCCTTTGTGCTGGGTACCACTTCCAGAAACGGTTACTGAAAGATTGCGTGAGTGTAATTCTGAATTACCAACAATGCTTATTGCATGGGCTATTCCAGCATCCGGACTATCGATTATAGTAAGGTCTTGATCTTCGATTATTGATGAATTATCTGCCAATATTCCATAAGAATGAGCCGTGCCGTTATCTACGATAATTTCCACATTTTTTAGAGTTACTGTGGAATTATTACTTAGGATACCGTGGGTATAATCTGAAATGGAATACAGGCGTATGTGTACGTCCTCGATGGAGGCGGTGCTGTTTTGGAAAAAAATACAGGAACTATTGTCGTCAGATACATTTGTTGAATTTAAAATAGTCAGTGATTTCAGTGAGGCGTTATCAGTCCCTACAATAAGACTTCCGTCATCAAACTGATCAGCAGAATTTGTGGATCTACTTCCTGTTATTGTTGTTTGATTCTCTCCGCTTCCCAAAATGCCAACATGGGATTTCATAATAATTTGGTTGCTCCCAATATCGAAAACGCCGGGTCCAATCACAATAAGGTAGGGATTGGTTTCACTGGCATCTGTTATGGAGTTCATGGCATCAATGGGATTGTCAAAATCACCATCGGATGTTTTAACTGTTATAATGTTACTCTCTTTTTGGATTGTAGGAATCACAAAAAAACTAGCTAGAGCAGGAGTGGAGAATGCGATAAGTAAGAGGAAAATGAGAAAAAATGGTTTTGCTGCTGTTAAACGCATTAAGAAACCTCATGTTGTCTGTCGGTTGGAAGTATTTTACTACATATCTATTTAAAGCGTATAGTAAGAAAAAAAAAGAGACAAGAAAAATTTTCGGTTAATATAATCATTTCGAATGATTCTCAGCTGAAAAGTAATCGTTTTTCAGGAAGGGACATAAAGCAAAAAAAATTATCACACACCCTACGGGAAAAGTTCCGAAAGTTCCGGGACAAAGTTACGGTGACAGTGTATGTATCTTTTGCGTATTGCAGAGATATATCGGTTTATTATTCAAAAAATAAGTCTGGCCCTTTTCTATAATTTTAGGAAGACTTTTACCCCAGGAATACACATTTTCCCTTGGAATTACTGTGCATTTTATATAAAGGAAGCTTGACGATGAATGGCCGATTGTCGAGCATCACCCCGCTCTTGCTCTTTTGGGTGTATGTTTATTTATACCGTATCAAATTTCCTATAGATCATGGACAAAATGATGTCTTTGCTTTTCTGGCTGTAGGGCATTATGTTCATAACCGGCTGGGCAGGGATCAGGATTGGAGTGAGTTGGAGAGGGTAGGCTGAAAATCATTTTCAATAACACATTAGCGAGTGCAGGGCTTCTGCCGAAAAGGGCAGAGTAGACAGTGGATACAAGACATTTATGACTGAAGACGCAATTTTTACCTTTCTCGGCCAGCTCGGACTGCCGGATAAATTAATTCCCCTGGCTGCCTACAGTTCTGTTTTTTTGCTGGTACTGCTGCTGGCAATTCCGGCAACCTGGATTGCTCGTCGCAGTTTGCTCCGTTTTATCCACCACGTGGTTCGCAGTAACCGCATGCCCTGGGATGACGCACTGGTTGACAATCACTTTTTTCAGCGTTTGTCATTGATCATGCCGGTGCTCATTTTTTACATTAGCCAGGATTTGCTCCTGCCGCCCGACTCTCTGGCAGCAATCATCCTGCGCCGTCTGATTACCTGTGGCTTTGTTCTTGTAGGAATCGGCACGATTGTTGCCCTGCTCAACACAGCCAATGATATCTATAAGAATCTGCACAGAAAAAGCGGTAAGACCATCCGTGGTTATGTTGATGCGGCCAGAATAGTGGTCTATGTGCTGGGCATTATATTCCTGATTGCTATTCTCACCAACCGTTCTCCCTGGGGCCTACTCTCTGTCATGGGTGGGCTGACCGCAGTAACTATGCTGGTTTTCCGGGATTCTATTCTCGGGTTCATCGCCTCCATTCAACTGACCGGAACGGATATGATCCGGGTGGGGGACTGGATCGAGATGCCCGGTTATGACGCAGACGGCGAAGTTATCGAGATCTCCATTCACTCGGTACGGGTACGAAACTGGGATAAGACCATCACCACCATCCCTACCTACGGGTTGATCTCAAAATCATTTAAAAATTGGCGCGGCATGTCGGAATCCGGCGGTCGACGCATCAAACGATCCTTGAATCTGGATATGACTTCTATACGTTTTCTGACGGATCAGGAGCTGGACAAGCTGGCAGAAATCCAACTCATCACCGACTATATCCGCCGCAAACAACGGGAAATTAAAATATTTAATAAAGAACATGCTGTAAATCCGTCAATGATCATTAACGGACGCTGCCAGACCAACGCAGGTATTTTCCGGGCCTATGTCATTGCCTACCTGCGGCACAACCCGAAGCTGCATAAGGACATGACTTTCCTGGTCAGACAGCTCAAGCCCGGGCCAGATGGATTGCCCCTGCAGATCTACGTTTTCAGTAGAGATCAGACTTGGGTCAATTACGAGGCCATTCAGGCCGACATTTTCGACCACCTGATTGCGGCTCTGCCTCAGTTTGAGCTGCGTATATTTCAGCAGCCTTCAGGCTATGACTTCAGAAAGCTGGTACAATAACAGTGGCAATAGCCGGTCAATGGCTACAATATTAACTTGAGGATTTTGGGGACATCTATGATTTTTGAGAGTTGTAGCCAAGTTTCGACAATTTTATCCCTGTAGTATACTCCTCCCAAATCAACTACGATGCGGAGAAGAAGAGCAAATAATAGAATTTCACCAGGGAACTATCGAAGGGCGTATTTTTGGTGATGATCATTTTTGAGAAGAGGCTCTTTTCAAAGTATTACAACAGATTTTTTCAAAGATGACCATAGAGCATGTTTGGAAGAAGGTGAGTAAACAGTTTAAAGGGTGCCCTGAAATCAAACCAGATGATTTGTCTTGCAGAGGTAACCAGCGAAAATTATCGAAACCTCGTCCAATAGCCCGCCTATATTATTCGAGGACTGATCATTTCAGCTTAACGCAATTCGGTAGAAAGCTAAACCGTGATCTATCCAGCCTCAGCCGGGCCGCCTCCCGACTGAATGTAAGAATGAGAAACAATAACGTGCTGTTTGACCGGGTCAGGACAATTAAGGAAACATGACGATAAATATCCAATTGTCAATCCTGACCGTTTTTTCCAAAAAAATACTCCTGATACCAGTAAATTGCGTCGTATCTTTTCTTGTGCTCAGAGACTGCGGCCGAAACGAAGCACGGTTTTGGCGACTGTTATCCCGCTTTGGGGCTGGTACCAATCGTGTCCCTTGTCGACAAAGGGCAGATAGACAAGGGTTGCCGTGGCATCTTGCAGCCGTACCTTGGGCAGAAAGGGAAATATTTTTTTCCTGCTGGCAGCGCTGGCGGCAAGGATCACCTTGACAGACTGCTTTGCCTCGGAAGGCGGCAAGGTTACCGCATAGAGATTATCCTGAACATGGCCCTCCCGGGGAGCAAGCCGCCACTGGCCAATGGTCGCCTGCCGGCCGATACGAAGAAATACCTTGGGGCGCAGTTTAAAGGCGGGAATCCAGAAACTCATCTTTTGCCGGTCCCAGGAAGATCGGATAATTATGGGTTGATTGGTTCGCCGGATAAAATCTCCAAAGCTCCGTATATCAAGGGCCGGGATTTGACCGGAAATCTTCCAGAATCCAAGATACAGGGCAGTTCGTCGGTCTCCCGGAACCATCTGCCAGTTGACCTCCTCCAGCTTTTCCCGGCCAAGCGACCAGGCCGTGTCACAGTTTTTGCAGGTCATGAGCAGAGAGTCCCCTTCGCCATCCAGACTCCAGCCGCACCGGGGACAAAGGGTGGACATGAACTGAACCTGCCAGCGGGGATTAAATGGCGTCCCCTGCAAAAGATTCCCTGATACCTGGTCCCGACGCAACAGCAGGCTGCCGGTCACGCCGTCGATAATATCCTCCTCTCCCGCCTCAACAGGCAGATAGACAAAAGAAACCGTCTCGCCGATAAAGGCCCGATGCAGGAACCGGCTGTGACTGGAATATTCAACCGTTTTCATCTTCGTGCTGATATCGTAGACCACATTCTCGCCGTCGTAGGTGACAGGTTTTCGCACTGTCTCTCTGCGTTCTACCCGCAGGGGAGTCAGACGGATGGCCTTTTCCAGAACAGTCCGGGCCCTGGTTGTTAACGAAAGATACCTGCCGGGAGTCTGCGGCAGCAGCCTTTTTACCGGCATGGCCTGGGGCCGAATTCCCAGAGAGGGCGGTAAACCGTACAGGTCCATTCCGATCTGGGTTGTATCGATGACCTTATAGCCAATGCCCGCCTCATTGATGACGAAAATATTCCCTTTAAAGCGAAAATAGGGAACATATACCATCGACTTGTCCCGGTTATTTTCTCCCCGGGGCGGTAGATAATATCGAAAGGCCCCGTTTGAGCGCATAAAATTCTTTACCTCGCAGTACGGGCAGGTGAGCAGCCGATCCGTTTCTCTTATGACTATCGGCGCTCCGCACTGAGGGCAGGCCTGTTCTACCTTAATATCCACTTACAACCTGCGCTATCAGCCGATTTTTCTGCCGCACTGGTTGCAGAAACCGGCGCCGGGAAGATTATTGGCATGGCAATGGGGACAGACCGTAATTGATGGTTTTTCATCAGCGGGATGACCGCAGCGAGGGCAAAAACGGGCATTGGGGCTGAGATTCTTGCCGCAATTGATGCATTGCCGCATCACCACCTGCTGATGACTGCAATAAGGACAGAAGCGGGCGTCGGCTGGTATCCAATTTTCACATTCCGGACATTGCACAGTGGCCGATTTTTCCTCTTTGGCAGCCGTTGGCGTCGATTGCATCCCGGCAAACATGCCCGGCATCATCATGCCCATGCCAAGGCCAAGACCTGCTCCGGCCTCACCGGTTGACTCGGCAGCCTTTTCCATGGCCATGGCCGCCTTCATGCGGACAAATTTGTCCATATCCTTGATCACGCTGAGACGGCTGCGATCATCAATGGCTGACTGAACCTCCTCAGGCGGGGTGATGGAGGTAATATACAGGCCATCCAAAGCCAGTCCGAAACGGGTAAAATCCTTGACCAGCCGCTGCTGCAGACCTAAGGCCAGGGCGTCAAAATGACCCGGCAGGTCAAACAGGGTGCGTAATTTTTCACCAAGATAGTCATTGAAACGGGAGACAATGACCCGTTTCAGGTACTCCTCCACCTGGTCCGAGTTATATTTACCCATGGTTCCGGCCAGGGTATTGATAAACAGCACCGGCTGAACAATGCGGATATTAAAGACCCCATGGGCCCGCAGACGAATCAGGCCCAGCTCGGTGTCACGGAAGGCCACCGGGTCGCGGGTGCCCCATTTCAGGTCAGTAAATACCTTGAGATTGACAAAATACACTTCTGCCCGCAAGGGGCTCTCCATTCCCCAGGGTGCGGACAGAATCTTGGTCAAAAGAGGAATATTACCGGTCTTTAACGTGTGGCGACCAGGCCCGAAGGCATCACAGGCCTTGCCCTTGTAGTACATGACCCCGGCCTGGCTCTCGCGCACCGTCAACTGGGCACCCCACTTTATTTCACCGGAGCCGTGCTCCGGCAGTCGATGCAGCAGTTCCCGACCGGTTTCGTCAAACCACTCCAGGTTTTCCAACAGAATCAGATTATCAACGCCCATATTTTTCCCCGGGTAAAAATTGTTCTATTTATGAAGCGAATTATAGTACAAACGGACGGCAAAAATCAAAAAGGAAATAAACAACCACATCGCAAGCTGCGGGGTATCAAAATTATTTTTGATGGCCCATAAAGCTAAGCCCGTTTCAAAATTCGCTGAGTAATGAAAAGTGCATGAAAATAGGGTCAGGCTTGATATATTGATATTATCTTGTTAATTAGTTCACATGGCAAGGAAACCACGAGTTCATTATCCGGGTGCTTACTTTCATGTCATCCTGCGGGGAAATTGTGGTCAGGATGTCTTCTTTGATAGACAGGATCGATCAAAGTTTTTCTTTCTGCTCCAGGAAGGTATTGAAAAATATCATTATTGCCTGCATGCTTATTGTTTGATGACCAATCACATCCATTTGGCTGTCCAAGTTGGTGAAATTCCGTTATCACGCATCATGCAAAATCTGAGTTTTCGCTATACCCGCTATCTTAATCTTCGCAGAAAACAAACAGGTCATTTATTCCAGGGGCGTTATAAGGCTATATTGATTGATGCTGATAGTTTCCTCATGGAACTTGTCCGATATATTCACAATAATCCCGTTCGAGCGGGAATGGTTAGATCACCATCTGAATATCCCTGGAGTAGCCATTCAATTTATTCAGGCAAAGTCAGTGTTCCCTGGATGACGACTGAATGGGTGCTTGCACTTTTTTCTTCAAATCAATGCCGTGCTATCATGCTTTTTGAAGAGTTTGTTCATGCGGGTAGAGAAGAGGAGTACAGGAAAGAATTTCATCAGGGAACTATCGAAGGGCGTATTCTTGGTGATGATCATTTTGGGGAAGAGGTTCTGGTCAAAGCATCACAATAAATTTTTTCGAAGATAACCATAGAACATGTTTTGAAGAAGGTGGGTAAACAGTATAAAATCAAATCAGATGATTTGTCTTGCAGAGGTAAACAACGAAAAATGTCTGAACCTCGCTCAGTAGCCGCATATATTGTTCGGGAGACAGATCATCTCAGCTTAACGGAACTCGGTAGAAAGCTAAAGCGTGATCTGTCCGGTCTCAGCCGGGCCGCCTCCCGACTGGATGCAAGAATGAGAAACGACAAAATGCTGTTTGACAGGGTGAGGAAAATTCAGGAAACATTTCGATAGATATCCAATTGTCAAGCCTGACCCATTATTTCATTGAGGAGTTAGGCAGCAGATTAAAAAGCAGAAAACAACGCCAGAGTGAAGATTGGGTTTGTTTGATTTGGTTACCGACCATTGGTTTTTGAGGGATTAGGTTGACTATAGATTTTAATAAAGCAGTGGTGCTTGCATCTGATTATTATCTTGAAAAGATAGGTGACGAGATCACTGTCTATCACCCATTTCTTACCACATCGCTCTATCTTAATGAGACCGGTGCATTAATCTGGCAGTTATGTGATGGCAAAAGAAGTGTCGCAGATATCATTGCGATTCTGGTAGAACTTTATCCGGAAAGCAGTGCTCCTATACAGGCTGATGTAACCGGTATCATCAGCAGGCTCGTTGAAAACGATATTGCAGTATTAAGAAAATTATAACAGATAATGGCTTCGGACAGTGTAATAATCATAAGCGCTTCATGAATGCTGACAACATCCCGAGGTGTTATTAAGTCAAGAGTGTCGTTATTCGGTACCCTGATGGCGATGTACTCAAATTTCTGGAATTTTTATTTAAAAGACGTCAAGGGGCTGCTGGACCGTGATTATGAGGTAATTTTTGAGATTTCCAATGACTGCAACTCCGGCGGATATAGACAGCCCGATGAATAGCATGTATTCGTCAGAGGGAAATTAGGGGGCCATTTGATTTGATGTCGTTATTTTTAATTTATTGTATAAAAATGACAAAGGGGTTGCCTTTCATACCGATTCTGTTTCCCGGTATGAAATCCTTTTGCAATTTTTGCGGATCAGGATGGACGTATTGTTCCGCACCGATTACTGAACCATGATTTTTCTGCAATAACAACAACTGTTGTTCTGATTCTGTTCCCTGTATTTCAGTCTTATTCCCCTCGTATGATTGAACAGGTAACCGGTGCACAGGTTGTATCTTGTTGATCATGGTTTCTGGCAGATAGCAGACTTGGCCCGATCAATACCAGCTTGTCGCGTTGTTAATGGAAGTTTTGCAAGATTTGAAAATGCCTTGGTCCAACTCTTTGTTGATCTGGATTGGAATGAAATGATCAGGACAATATTAGCGCTCTGTTCATGTGATGTCGGTGGCGATATCATGTACGGCAGGTTGGAGCAGGCCCTTGCCGAGTTCCGGAAACAGGGCGGTGCATGGCAGCATTTAATACATGCAGCTGAAAAGCAGGGTGTTGCTCCCCTGCTTTATAAGCATTTCAATGCTGTTTATTGTAAAATGCCGGACGGTGACCGACGGTTGCTGCAGAGCCTGTATCTGAGGAACCGACGTTCCAACAGTATCCGCAATAAGGTTGTTGCAGAAGTACTTCAAGCCTATGAATCCGACAATATAGATGTCCTGATTGTTAAAGGTATAGCTCTCTGCAATTTTGCCTATAGCGAGACAGCGTTGAGACCTATGCGGGACATTGATTTACTGGTGAAAAAACGCGATTTGAAAAAGGCTGAAGCAATTCTATTTGAACTGGGCTATGAACCGGCGGCGGATCATGATATACCCGAAGAGTATTATCATCTCGTCCCTATGGTTAGGACTACCGATGGACTCCCGGTAAATATTGAAGTGCATCATAACCTTCTGCCGTTACATTCTCAGTATCCCCTCTGGCCGATTGAAAAATCATACCATTGTTCCCGGAGATTTGATATTAATGGGACTTGTG
Organism: Desulfobulbaceae bacterium; assembly: GCA_026990725.1. GTDB lineage: Bacteria > Desulfobacterota > Desulfobulbia > Desulfobulbales > Desulfobulbaceae > Desulfobulbus_C. Next base: position 3,015 of record JALXCX010000381.1, on the reverse strand, counting down.
CCCGTACCCTTAGCCTCGAGGAAACGGTCAGTTATGTTTATCTGCATGGATTTCAGGCTCCTCTCACCTATGAACCCTTCAGGTTTATGCATGTTGCCGATATCATAACCCTTGTGGAACGGTTTGTTGATCGCATAAACTGGCAGCAGGTTTGTAAAGAGACGCCGACTTTTTTAAACGTACTTTCGCGGTTCCATTACCTGACACCATGGAAAAGTGAAATCAGGCAACAGTTGAAGCTTGATATCAGTGATCAGCCAGGTGGTCATGGGGTTCCTTACAGGGGATGGCCGCTGCTGAAATTAAAAAATGCGGCAAAAACGGACGTTGCACAGTTAATAAAGAATACACTTTGGCCAAGTCAGTGGTGGCTGCAGATATATTATGGTCATTTAAGAGGTCCAGGCTATCTGAAGGCACGTTTCATCGATCATCCTCGCATGTTGTGGAGATGGGCCAAAAACTATTGCTATGCCTATGCGCTTAATTTTCAGAAGAGGAGCCGTGATGTTGCCTGATTTTTTTGTGTATTGTTTTTTTGGGGGCAAACAGGTTGGGTCAAGTTTGGATGAATTGCTGGTAAGTTAAACAGGCTTAAAGAAGAGTCAACTCCAAGGAAAGGAAATCAATGACTGTAGACAAATATGAGAAGATAACCGCTGACGAGCACACTCTAAACGGTTATGATCAGGAGAATTCTCCAAAGGCAATGAATACAGATAGACGACAGGTGCTGAAAAAGATTGCAGTAGGAACTGCAGCCTTGGCCGGTTGCAGTGTTTTGCCGGAAACATGGACATCTCCTGTCTTGAAATTTGCTGCTCTTCCGGCCCATGCCTACACCAGTGGCGATATTGCTGCTGCGGCCGAGGCTATAGTCGAGGCCCTAGAAGGGAGCGGTACCGATACTGCTGCCGTAGATGCCGCATCCGCAGAAGCTGCCGCAGCCAAGACTGCTGCTGCAGATACTGCCACCGCAGACACTTCATCCGCAAAAACTGCCGCTGCTGAGACTGCTGCTTCAGATGCTGCCGCTGCAGATGCTGCATCCGCAAAAGCTGCATCTACAGAAGCTGCTAAGGCCAAAGCTGCGGCCACAGAGGCTGCCACTACCGAGACTACTGCTTTAAAAGTTGAAAAATCTGCTGATGTCCTTCGAGGATACAGTAATTCGCTGACGATTAAGAATACCGGAGACAAAATGTCATGCGACAGTATATGGCAGGATAAATTTGTTTTCTCAAAGCTTGGCCCACAATACGCCAAATCCTTTTTAATCGTCTGGAGTGACGGCAGAGAGCTCTATGTCCCTGATTCAGCCCATATGATTATGGAGGTCAATCAAAGTGATTTCAGAAAATATCAGCCTGGTGGCCAATATAGCGGCAATAATCCGGATATTCCCAGCATGGAAGTCTATGCGGCGCGAGGAACCCATCCGGGCAGTGTGACCATGTACTATTAGGCAGAAAAAGAATCACTGAAGGTATATTCTTCGTGAACGACTTAACTGCCAGGTTTAAAGACGGCAACAACAATATTGGTTACCGGGGGAGCCGGTTATATCGGCAGCCATACATGTTAGTGACTGCATGCTGAATATACACCCCGGTGGCATACTGGCATGGTATAATTATCAAATCAGCACAGAATCTCTTGAGGGTATCAATAACAAAATCAAAACAATAAAGCGACAGGCCTACGGTTTAAGAGACCCCGGGAGTTTTGGGGACAGTATATGTATCTTTTGCCGCTGGCAGATATAATTCGTCCCGGAACTACACAGAATTATCTACGAAGGAAGTTTTTCGGTAGATGGCCAGTTATCAAACCTATCCCTCTGTTTTGTGGTCACTCCGCTGCACCACCTGAATCTGTTCGCCGTGACATTCCACAATATCACCGGCAACAGTTTTTCTACGTTTTCTTGTTTCGATCTTCCCGTTAACCCGAACCATTCCTTCGCTGATAATGTATTTTGCCTCGCCACCGCTGGCGGCCATGTTTTCACGTTTAATGAGTTTAAATAACTCGATATATTCATCACGAATTGCAGCAGTTGGAATTGGCTCTTTCATTATTGGAGATCCTCAGCATAAGAAAATATGGCAGGCAAACCGCCTGTGTGCCAGAACAGGACAGTTTCATCTTTTGAAAACTCATTGTTTTCAATCATGGTAATCAGGCCGCCCATGGCCCTTCCCGTATAAACGGGATCCAGGAGAATACCCTCTGTCCGGGCAACGAGCCTGATGGCTCTTTGTTCAAGTTCACCGACAATACCATATCCTTTACCGGCAAATTCATCACGGACAATAATTTCTCTGGCCGCAATATCAACGCCGAGCTGAAGGTGATTTGCTGTTTGTTGAGCAAGGTGGAGAACATGGTCAGCAAAAGGGCCATCCCCTGCTTCATCCTTGTCTATGCTAATACCGATAAGAGAAAAATCCTGTTCATAAAGATGTCGGCCAACCACCAGTCCCGCCTGGGTCCCGCCGGAGCTTGAGGCGAAAACAATGCTGTTGACCCGGGTTTTTAACTGATCAAGTTGTTCTGCCAACTCGGCAACTGCCTTGACAAAGCCAAGTGCGCCTACATGATTTGAACCACCATAGGGAATAATGTAAGGGTTGGCTCTGTTTTTGGTGAGTGCAGCGGCTATTTCCGGTATTTTTTCTCCCTTTCGATGTTCTCCGGTCCAGTGGACATGGGCCCCCAGCAGGGCATCAAGCAGCAGGTTGCCTTCGCTGGTACCAGGAGGGGAACCTCCCAGAACCAGATGACATTGCAGGCCGCAACAGGCTGCGGCCGCTGCTGTCTGCCGGCAGTGATTAGATTGAGCCGCGCCGCCTGTAATCAGGGTATCACACCCCAGGGCCAGGGCCTCTCCAACAAGAAATTCGAGTTTTCTTGTTTTATTTCCACCAGAGGCAAGTCCGGTCTGGTCGTCCCGTTTTATGAGCATGCGAGGCCCGCCCAGAACCCTGGAAAGTCGCTCAAGAGGCATCAGCG
>JALXCX010000380.1 GCA_026990725.1 Desulfobulbaceae bacterium | reverse complement strand
CAGTGCGTTGGCTATCAACTGTACTTCATTCTCCCCCGGCTTCACGGAGACCAGTTCAACGCTGAAAAGAGAATCCAGCAATTCTTTTGTAAAATGATCAAGCTCACTCATCTGATTATCTCCTGCATAAACAATGTTATGCTTTTACCCCATCTATTTCTGCCTGGTTAAGTCAATCAACTGACGACCTAATGCAAGACCTTCCCGCACATCCTGCCTTCTTTTACCAACAGCCACGACCCTGCCAAGAAACGTTCCAGGATGAACAGTGAACCCGGAACCAACATGCTCCAGGACGAGATAATCCTTTTGCAGCCGCCCCCTTGCAACTCGCTGGAAACTCTTCTGTTCATGTAATGCCTGGGGAATATATCCACTGGTCATACACTGTTTTTTTAGTTTACAGTTATATGTCTCCCAGCATAATTTTATGTTAGAGACAAGTGGCGGATGAACAGTATTTGTGGGAAAAGCATTATCAAGTACAGCATGATATTCCAGCTCAGGCAGGTTGGGACTACCTTTGCCAAGAATCTGCTCAAGGGTATAACAGAATTCAAGAGTTGTCCCCTGCTTCCTTGCGTTTACCTCGATAAAAAGTGGTTGACCATCATCAGTTACGATAAAGTCACAACCAAAAATTCCACGATACCCCATCCTGCCAATCTCCTGCCCCACCTTACAGGTTGCCTCTGCTAACTGCTGAAGAATATCTGCAGACAAAACAGATGGCCAGCTGGAACCGACAAACCTGTTACCGCCTTCTATGCGTTGATCAGCAATCCCGGCGATAAAGACATCTTGTTCATTTGCTACAACAGCAAGAACCGTGGGATCATGGATATGGGGCATAAAGCGGGTCATCAAAAACGGGCCGGGATCGCCAGCAAAAAAATCTTCGATTTCAGTATTGTTCCGGGTAATAATACTCCCGATGCCAGCCGCACTATAGACACGGGAGACAAAGATACCGTCACTCCACAAAGGACGAAGTTCTGCAGCAGTAAATAACAACTCCTGCAAGTCAGAACAAATCCTGTAGTCAACCATGGGGATACGGGAATCCATAAGCTCAAACTGAACAGCTTTATTGTTCAAGTTTTTGGCCAGCTCTTTATCAGGCCCAAGTAGAAAGACATTTTCCCGCTGATCAAAGGTCATGGCCGGGTCACTCTCAAACATATAAATATAAAGTTGCTCCTGATGGTCAAGAATGACATCAAGGCAATTATTAATATAGATATTCGTGACAGCATCTTTGAGGAAGACACTACTCGGCCGCCGAAAACTCTCCCGGCCAGACGAATTGATTTGTTTACTATTGGCAGAAGCGGGAACAATGATATTAGGATAATAATACTGATCATGGATGTCCGGGACAACAGCAAGACACTCGACCTTTCTCTTAACAACTGCAGATAATTTTTTTTGTAGAAAAGAATTTAGACCATAACTCTTCAGCTCACCAACATAGAGGAAATAATATACTTCCGGGTCAAAATGAAAATTGGTGAAGAAGCAGTGATCATGCATAATGGTTGTCTTATCTTCCTGCAAAACAAGTGAGTATTTCACTGCTCTCATACCTCTAAGCCAGAAGAGAATCAACAGGTATTTTATAAGAAATACAAATAACCTGATGACTGGGGCATCATCGGACTTATTAGATCATGGAAAGAGACCAAAGAGTTGCTGACAAAGGAATGGAATGTAAAAAAGGCTTGCACCGGAAGAGATGCAAGCCTTTAAAAATTATTCATATTAAAAAGAATCTGATCCGCCGCAAGTGGACAGGGGATTAAACATGTGTTTATTCCTTCAGGGGCAAGTGATTAAACCCAAGATAGGTGAAAATGGCTATCAAACATAATAACTACGATACCAGTCAACAAATTCCCTGACACCATCTTCAATGCTTGTTTGCGGTTTAAAGTCTATTTCGCGAACCAGATCATCGACATTGGCATACGTAGCTGTCACATCACCAGGCTGCATGGGCAGAAAATTCTTTTCAGCCTTTTTGCCCAGACACTCTTCAAGGACTTCAATAAAGCGCATCAGTTGCACCGTATTATTATTGCCGATATTATAAACACGCCATGGGCAATAACTGGTGGCAGGGTCAGGAGAATCACCGTTCCAGTCAGGATTGGGTTCCGGGACATGATCAAGGAGCCTGAAAACTCCTTCAACTATATCGTCAATATAGGTGAAATCACGAAGCATTTTGCCATTGTTAAAGATGTCAATTGCCCGGCCTTCCAGAATCGCTTTTGTAAAAAGAACCGGGGCCATATCCGGCCGTCCCCATGGGCCATACACTGTAAAAAAGCGCAGACCAGTGCAGGGAATCTGATAAAGATGGCTATAACAATGTGCCATGAGTTCATTGGCTTTTTTAGAGGCCGCATACAGAGAAACGGGATGGTCAACATTGTCATGTACGGAAAACGGCATCGAGGTATTTGCTCCATAGACTGAACTTGATGAGGCATAGAGCAAATGTTTGACCTTTGTCTGACGACACCCCTCAAGAATGTTGGCATAACCGACAAGATTTGTATCAACATAGGCGGCAGGGTTAATCAGCGAATAACGAACACCAGGTTGTGCTGCCAGATTAACAACACAATCAAACTGTTCTTCCTCAAACATTTTTTCCATTAAACCACGATCAGACATGTCAAATTCGGCATGTTTAAAGCGATCAGAAACAACCAGTTCCGCCAACCGGGAGCGTTTAAGAGCCGGATCATAATAATCATTCAGATTGTCCAGACCGACAACGCTCCGGCCATCGGCCAGCAGCCTTTTTGATAAATTATGACCAATAAAACCAGCTGCTCCGGTAACTAAAACTTTTTTCATCATCTTATCCTTGCATTACACTTCAACAAAAAATCAAAAAATAACCAAAAAACATTCACATACTCTAATCGTCAAAATCTCCTTCCGGTCCTTTATCGCTGTCCAGAGCTGCTGCCCGTTGACGAATTTTTTCTTCAGTCCACTCCTCCGGCGATTCAATCCTCCCGGTTTTGGGCCCCAGATCACAGGATCCGGCAGCCAGAATTTCTTCAACCCCCAGACGGGCTGTCTCCCCGGCGTTAAAGACTTCTACAAGAAGTGTATATACAAAATCCTCAACCCTGCGAGCCATGCGCTCTCTAACGTATTTGGGCTGACCCATTATTCTATTTTCAAAAACTTTATTCAGGTTTTTAAAGGCTCCACCAGTCCACCCTTGAGCACTGGCATATTCTTTCATTTCCCGCCATAACTCTTCGCTTACACCCTGGCCGGTCACTTTGACAAATTCACCTTCAGCATCCATCAACGCATTGCCGTAATCATTTACTTCAAGGCCCCATGAGATCATCTGCAGGGCTGTTGCGACATTGGCCTTGGTTGTCCGGGTCGTAGCAGCAATGTCGCGAAGTCGGTCTGAATTGTTGCCAGATGTTCCATGCTGGGCACCAGACACCCCATAGGGCGACAAGGCTTCATGAATTTCTGAAGTTAGCTCCACCTGAATCCCTTGACTTGAGGATTCAATCCCGTGGGTTGTCCCATTATTTAAGGCAATCCAGTCAGGGAAAATATTATGCGCATTAAGGCCTCTGGTAATAAACAGGGCTTCCTCTTTTGTTGAAAGACCGAATTTACCTTTAATTTCACCAACCTCTGT
>JALXCX010000379.1 GCA_026990725.1 Desulfobulbaceae bacterium | reverse complement strand
ACATCTTCTCCTAAAATATTTTGCAAATGATTACGCAGTATATCCCATTTTTCTTCAGCAATCCATCCAATGATGTCCTCGTGCAGAAGCGAGTCAAAAATCTGTTTTCGTTCACTGTAATGCAGGTTGCTGGCAAGAAGCTGGTCCCGGACGTGAGACATAAGCTGCAAGAGCAGGTCATATTCTTGTCCGAAATTGCCCTCAAGTTTGCGCCGTATCATGGCTGAAACTGCCGGACTTTTTCCGTTTGTAGAAACTGTCAAGGTCAGGTCGCCGCGCCGGACAACGGCAGGCACCTGAAAGCTGCAACGGTCAGGCAGATCAACCACATTCACTGGCCGGCCGGCCTGCTCTGCCTCCTGAAGAACGCGTTGTTGTACTACTGAATTATCTGTTGCGGCAAACACCAGCCACGCATCGGCAAGATCCCCGGTATGATACTGTCGATTGATCCACTCAACCTGCGTTTTTGTGACTAACTGTTGCAGATATAAAGAGAGTTTCGGGCTGATTATTCTTACCTTTGCTCCAGCAGCCACTAACCCCCTAACCTTTCGTGCCGCAACAGTTCCTCCTCCAACAACGACACAAAGACGACCAGTGATATTCAGGGAGACGGGATACACAACAGCGCCCCTACCCGCGAGGAGTCAGGCGGGTAAGAAGAATTTCCTTATCTTCTTCAAGACTTCTTAAAACGCGTTTTGAGGCAGAAATTTTGTACTCTTTTTCAGCAAGATGCAAAAAGGGGTTCACTGATTTCCGCTTCAAATCATGGGCTAAATAGATAACCCCATCAGGTTTTACTGCCTTTCGCAAAATCCCCAGCAGGGGATGAAAAAATTCCTCCCTGAATAAGACTTCAGCACCAAGAATTATATCATAACGTTCCATTTCAGGAGGATGCAACCAGTCCAACATGTGATACTCAACATTTAAAAGACCCGATGCCGCCCCGCTCACCCGTTCAAAATCAAGTATCACCTGTTCATAATCACTCAGCGTTACATCACAGCCAAGTGCTGCTGCAGCAAGACCGGGAGCGCCCAGCCCGGCACCTAGTTCCAGCACCGTTGTCCCTCGTGCCGGGGAAAGCGTCACCATGAACCGGGCCAGAACAATTGCCGCCTCCCAGAGCCTGATCCAGAAAGGAAATTCTGAAGGGTTTTTCAGAGGATCCTTGCCAGCCAAAACCTGCTCAAGATCCGTTATTTTGAGTAAATGTAAATGAAGATCACTGGCGAGTTTGAGTGATTCAAACCCCACAGTGTACTGTTTTGTTATTGACTGATAAAGTTGCCTTGCCTCAGCAGGAAGCGTCTGGGGATCCATAAATATCTCTGGTACAGGTTAGGATAGACTTAATAAACAAAAACTCAACATTGCTGATTTACGGTTATTATTTGATTGTTATAAGAACGCATATGCTCCTGTATTTTTACCAGCCCAGGACTGCGTGTAAACAAAAAAAAACCGGTGACGCCTGAACGTCACCGGTTGAACGACTTAAACAAAAAAATTTCCAGAGAGCTTAACAACCCTCAATAGCTTTTTTCTTCTTTACGACTTTCACTTTTACAGCTGTACCAGCTTTCAATGAATCCGCGTTTTTACAGGTCATTGTGACCTGGTCGCCTTCTACTTTGTCTACAGTGCAGGCAACTCTTCCAGCAATTGCAAAACCTGCGCTTAAAGCAAAAGCTACTACCATTGTTACGATGACAATTTTTTTCATGACTTGCTCCTTTGAAATGAGATTAAAAAGCTTTGAACCACTTCATAAATAAAAAAAATATAAAAAAACACCGAGACCTTGTCAATACGAAAAAATTGATAATCCCGACATGTTATCAGTAACATTACTGCAAAACAGCCTTAATATCATTATCAAGAAGAGAATGCGGTACATACCCTGTATATCTTTTCACAACATTGCCCTGCCTGTTCACCAGAAACGACGTCGGGATACCGGCAATACCTCCAAAATTATCTGCTGTCGCACGATCTGCCATCAACACCGGGTAATTAATTTTTTCAAGCTTTACCAATTTTTCAACTATTGCGGAACCGCCCTCGTCAACAGAAAGGGCCAAAACAGAAAAGCCCTTGGGGCCGTACTCTTCCTGCAACTGTTTCAGGGTGGGGATCTCCTGCCTGCAGGGAGGACACCATGTGGCAAAAAAGGTCACCAGCATAACCTGCCCTTTGTAGTCTTTACTTGCCACAGATGTACCATCAAGAGCAGAAGGTAATGAAAACTGAGGCATTGAAACTGAAGAAAAGGCTATTCCCTGACTAAAAAACAAAAAAGCGGCTGTAAATAAAAGCCGTCTGTAAATATTTTTTTTCATTTTCTCTCCGTACTGAAAATTTCCATAGAAACGTCATTGTTATTATTCCACCATTCTTTATACTTTACTTCCGCTCCCTGTCAACCATAGAAAAATACCTTCTTAGAACAAAATGTCTGCAAAACAGGACGATGGGCTCTTCTGGAAAACCATTGCGTCTTTTTTCCGTTCCGGTTAGGTATAAAGAGGCTGCTCAATAGAGCTTTCCTGCTGTCGTTGCGACAAAACGCCAATGAGCAGAAAAACTGTTTCGACACCGGTACCACTGGTCCCGGTAAAGACAGGGAATTGCAACTATCCCGTTGACAGCTCTTCTGTTGTCTGGCGAGTGTAAGGTTTTTCCATCGTCGTGTAAGATCGTTTGATGGTACTTCAAAAATTTGAGCCCTTTAAAGGCTACGAGGCAAACTCTGTTTAAGGACAGGGAACAAAAAAACAGATAACTATTTGCCTCCGAACTGTACTTTGGATTATTATGAATTTACGCAGCATCTTCTCTCCTGTTTTCCTGCTTGTTATCATTCTTGTCTCCCCAGCCCGGGCCAACGTTATTGATTCCTGCGTAGCAGTCGTCAATGACGATGTTATTACCCTGTCGGAAGTCAATGAAGCCGGCAAACTTATGTTTCAACGTATTGCCGAAAAGGTGCCTCCTGAGCAGCTTTCCCAGGCACTGAAACAGGCCAGAAAAACGATCATCGACAAACTGATTGAAAAGAAACTGCTCCTCAAGCAGGCAAAGGCAATGCACATTTCCGTCAATGACGAGGAAGTAGATCGGGCTTTCCAGCAAATATTAAAACGCAACAAAACAACAAAGAAACAGTTTACCGAAGAGTTGTCCAGATTGGGCATGCCGGAAAAGCAGTACCGGGAGAATCTGCGGGAGCAGATTTTAAGTTCGAAACTTGTTAACTATGAAGTTCGCTCAAAAGTCGTTATTCCAGAATCGCAGATTGTCGACTATTACGATCAGCATTATACAGAACAGGTTCAGGAAGGAGGTTATTACGTCCTGCAGATTGGCGTTACAGCAAAAGGTAAGGATATGCCCGCTGACCCTGCCGCTGCTGATAGAGCCGCCAAAAAGAAAGCTGATCGTATTTACAGTATGGCCCAGGCGGGCCAGGACTTCAAACAGCTTGCCCGGGAGTACTCGGACCTTCCTTCAGCTGTCGATGGTGGAGATATCGGAACTTTCAAAAAAGATGAAATGGCGCCCTATATGGAGCAAGCCGTCACAAAACTTACCCCCGGAGAGGTCAGTCCTGTTGTCAAAAGCCCGAACGGTTATATGATATTCAAACTCCTTTCCAGTCAGGAAGGTGAGATAATAACCAAGGTACCTTACGAATCAGTAAAAGAAGAAATTCGCAATACGCTTTATCAACAGGAAATGCAACGTTGTTACAAATCCTGGCTGGACGAAATCCGAAGCCAGGCATACGTAAAGATTCTATAAGAACCAATCTTATGAGCCACATCAGCACGGGAACACCTGGTGAACTGCAACGCGAGACACCTGCCCCAACAATTGGTGCCAGACTTTTTCAACTTCGAAAACGAAGCGGCCTCTCTGTTGAGCAGGTATCACAGAAAACACATATATCCTGTTCCAATATCATTGCCATAGAAACCGAGTCATTTGAGGATCTGCCCGCTGATACCTTTGTCCGGGGACTGGTAACAATATATGGTGATTTCATAGGGGGAAATGGCGCAGAGATGGCTGTTATTTTTCTTCGGGAAAGAGACCAGAACCAACCCCTGGGGCAACGGAAAAGATTTTTCCGAAACAACAATTCACTGGCCCCTAAAAGACTTGCAGAACCCTCACATTTTTCCTCTGCCTCTCTTGCGGTTTTCCTGCTGCTTGTCATCATATTTTCCTTTACCTCATTTTGTACCTACACCGGATGGAATCCGTTTGGCTATTTTCTCAAAGAGAGTACGCCTGCTATTATACCTCTGTCTGAAACAATTGCCCAGGAACCAAAGCACAACACAACTTCTTCGGCAAAACAACCAATCCTGCCCGGCCAACAGGAAAAAACGCCCTACACTCTGACTGCTCTTTTCACAAAGGATACAGCTCTTGAGGTTATAGTTGACGAAAAAGAGCCTGTTCATTTACAGGGGATTAAAGGAGAAAAACTGCAAATTAAGGCAGGGAAATCGATGCAACTGCTTTTTGACCAACCAAATAGCGCAAAAATCACCGTCAATAAAACCCGGGTTTCATTCCCCAGCAACAAACAAAACGGCAAACTTTCGCTGACCCTTCCCGCCCCTAAACCCAACACCTGAGCATGCCCACTTGCAGTACCTGGGGGATTATCCTCAACCTGTCTGGTCACGGAGAATCAGACAAGATCGTCACTTTTTACAGTCCTGACCTCGGCCGGATGACCGGCATTGCCAAAGGAGCCAAACGGTCCAAAAAACGTTTCGTTAATAAGCTGGAACTGTTCTCGCTGCTGGACATCACCTATCGTCCATCCCGCAACAACGGGCTGATTTTTCTCAGTGAAGCAGAACTTAAAGAGCCTTTTCTCTCTTTGCGAACCAGGCACAGGCGTTATACCATGGCGGCCCTGGCCTGTGAACTTATCATACGCTTTACCAGCGAACACGATCCGGATCCCGAAATATTTACCCTGCTCTGCTGGCTGCTTGAAACGGTCAATTCCGGCGGACAACCTCTCAAGGCCGGAGCCCTGTTTCATCTTCGGCTGCTTGGTGCCTGCGGGTACCAACCCGAACTCACCATCTGTTCATTGTGCAAAAAGCAGGTGAACAACTCCAGATTCTTTGCCCTGCAGCCTGCCACCGGCTCTCTTGTCTGTAACCGCTGCAACACGAGGGTCCAACAATCCGCTTTTGCCCTTTCACTCCAGACAATAAAATTTCTGCAAACAGCGCAGCAGCTCAAAATTCACCAACTGCAGCGACTCCAATTACCGGAAAAAAATGCCAGAGAAACCCTGCAAATGCTCTATCGTTACTCCCAGCATCTTCTCCAACGCGATATTCACTCGTGGAAATTTATTGTCCAGGAAGTCTGCCTCTGGGACTGAAATGCCCCTGTTGTAAAAAATGAATCGTTTGCCGGGCAACCATTGGCGAGTTCATAATAAATGGATGTGCTTCGGGAACCACAAGAAAATCTGCCATGCCATCCACCCGGGCTTCAGCCACGGCTACCTTTCCGTCATTTTCACCTGAAAAAAAAGAAGAGAACCAGCAATCAAAAAATGCGTGCCGGTTACCGGTGATTACGCCAATTTCATAATCTACCGCTCCAAGCCGGGCAGGTACTGCGTCTTTTGAGATGCCCAGCTGCTGACCTGCCCGTCCGTTCACCAACTTAAACAGCCACCAGTTTTTTAATTTTTCTGCAACAATACTTCCCTGATTGGGAGGACTGAGCATGACGACACGGCCAAAATTGTCAGGCCGATACTCAACCAGCCCCATCCTCACAATAATGCCGCCCATTGAATGTGTGACACAATGAATTTTCTTAAACCCGGCCCTGACACATCCCTGTAGGGCAGGGGAAAAATTCTGTGCCACAAGGGATTGAAGTGTTTTTTTTCGGGAGGGGTACGACAAGACACACGTTGCATATCCAGCCAGAGCCAGCGCATGCTCCATCTGTTTCATGGATTTCCCTGTTCTTGCAAGCCCATGAAGCAGCAGTACGCATTCCGACGCGTTCCTGACTCCATCTATTCTATACACGTTATCTCCTGGCCCCACCTGGGCAAAAGAGCGACCGACAGCAAACAAGGCCAATCGGGCTAACTGGTACGAATCAGCTCCAGAAGTTCCGCAGCACTTATCCGGGCGCTGACATCAGATCCTTCCAGCAGTGAATTGGCAAGATCACGTTTCTCCTGATGCAGCCGGACAATTTTTTCCTCAATGGTGTTTGCGGTCACTAAACGATAAACGGTTACCGGACGTTTCTGGCCTATGCGATGAGCCCTGTCCGCTGCCTGATCTTCCACGGCCGGGTTCCACCAGGGATCCATATGTATAACGTAATCTGCTGCTGTAAGATTTAAGCCAAGCCCGCCCGCCTTGAGACTGATGAGAAAAAGGTCTCCTTCGCCGGACTGAAAGGCCTCCACCTGCCGCTGTCGTTCACGGGCTGGCGTTGTCCCGTCAAGATATTTATAATGAATACCGGCATTATCAAGATATTCACGAATTAATGCCAGATGGCCTGTAAACTGGCTAAACACCAATGCCTTGTGGTGTGCCCCAAGGAGTTCTTCCACAACTTCAGAAAAAACCCGCAGTTTTGTGGACGTGATTTTTGTGTTTTCATCAATAAGCCGCGGGTTACAACAGGCCCTGCGCAGACGCATAATTTCGGCCAGAATTTGCAGATGACGCCCTGATTTCTGGGCACTCCCTTCAATATTTTCTATGGCCTGCTGGCGTATGGCTTCATAAAAAGCCATTTCCTCATCCTGCATTTCCACCCGCAGCGTTATTTCTGTGCGGGGCGGCAGCTCATCGAGAACCTCCGATTTGATACGACGCAGCATAAAGGGACGAATCAGCTTTTTTAACTGGAGCCTGGCTGCACGGTCATGGTGTTTTTCTATCGGGATACCATACCGGGCATTAAACTGTTTATAGGTTCCCAGTAAACCGGGATTAATAAAAGTAAACAGATTCCACAACTCCCCCAGATGATTTTCTATGGGCGTGCCCGTGGTAATCAACCGAAACTTGGCATCTAAACGCATGGCCGCTTTTGAACGCTTGGTTGCCGCATTTTTAATAGCCTGGGCTTCATCGAGCACAATCGTCTGCCAGCGAACAGACTCAAGTAATTCGACTTCCTGCTGCAACAGGGTAAAGCTGGTAACAAGGAGATCACGTCTGCCCAACGAATGAACAACAGCTTCCCTGTCTGTCCCGGCCAACATATGCAGGTTCAAGGTGGGGGCAAAACGGGCGGCCTCGGTTTCCCAGTTCATACAGACTGAAGTCGGCGCGATGACAAGCGTAGGGCCATCCTGAGCCCGACTGAGTATAACAGCCAGGGCCTGCAAAGTTTTCCCCAGTCCCATGTCATCGGCAAGACAGCCCCCCACGCCAAGATGCGCAAGTCGTGCCATCCAAACAAATCCTTCCGCCTGATAATCACGCAGTTCTGCCTGTAAAGTCGAAGGGACCTCCGGGACAAGATCCTGGGCAATTTCAATATTTTTCAGTTGCCGGTTCCACCCCTTATCTGTTGTGGTATTGGCCTGTCTGGTCAGATCATCAAGCGCCAGGGCTGCAAGAGGATGGACGATAATTTCATCCTCCTGCGGGTCACCAAACTGGATCAGCTCTTCAATCCGGCTGCGAAACTCCTGGGTCAGCGCCAGAAACTGCCCATCACCAAGCGGAATAAAACGGCTGTGGGATTCCCGAACTTTTTCAAGCAGGGTTTTTAAATCAATAACATTATCCTGATCAATCTGTAAGCGTCCGGACAGGGCAAACCAATCCTGCTGACTGGTCCGGATATTAAGATTAAGCTGGTTCACTCCGACCTGTCTCCGTACGGCAAGTTTCTCGCCCTCAGGCCACTCAAGAACCACCCGCTCACGGATTTCCTCCAGCTCCAGCAACGCCTGCAAACACTCTTCCGGATCAAGCAGATGCCACTCCCGCTCATTTTCCTGTTCCATATCTATGGCCAGATCAAGAATAGGGCAGCTCTCCTCAATTTCGCGGGCCTTTTCCTCTTCAAGCAGGAGATTGCGCCGGGTCTGGAGACGCCGTCCATCGACTTCGGCCATAAGATTGGCCACACCGGAACCCGGTTTTAAATACGGACCGCGCCGGGAAAAGGGCTGGATAAACATTTCAAGCCGAAAACCGCTGCCATAGGGAATGATATGAATATGCACCGTGGGATCTGCTTCCACCACAACGACATCCTGATCAGCCATGCCTACATCGATGGAGGAGTGGACGGTCATAAACGAGGCAATATTACCAATCGCATCCAGAACCTGGCGGCTGGCGGCCATGGGGACCCGTAACCCCTCACGGCCTGTTATTTCGGCCACCCGAAGATGTTCATCATTGATTTCCATGACCCGAAACCTGGTCGGCGTTTCCTGCCAGAGGGCAACTTTTCCGTCACCGATATCCTGGGCAAAATGAATAAAAAGAAAACCATCCTGCTCCTCAACCATAAGTTCAGGTTCTCCGGAAACAATTTCCACTGGAACATGCCCTGATTTTTCCAGAAAAACCAATGGATGGCCAACCAGTGCCGGCAGAGCGACATCCATATCAAAGACACAGCCGCCATTTCGGGCACCGGCATCCCCCACCTGACGCAAGGCTTCGCAAATATTTTTATCCTGACTGGTTAAAAAATCGAAATCATTGGCCGACATGAGCCGGTTAAAAGCAATAGTCCGCCCTTTACTCCACTGTCGGGACGCCGTTCTTTTCTGCTCTTTGGGAGTCAGTTGGAGCGTTTCACCATTGTATTCGACCATCCAGACAAGCCTGACTGTCCGCTCCGGTGTTTTCGACCTGCTGGTAACTGCAATCAACTCCTGCAGACTGCGCTTCCAGGAATCATCAGGGGCAATAATATGAATTATCGTGCGGCAATTAAGCTGCTCTCGAAAGGCATCAGCGGCCTCGGCCATAGCAGTTCTGCCCGGGTCAAGAGTTGCCAGCATTTCTGCTGATTCCATAGCCAGCCAGGAAAAATCATTGTCCCTTGCCTGCTCGAACAATGAGATCAATGCCTCCTGAAAATCATCGGGTATTTCTACTCCCATCCAATACAATGCCAACACCGCAATCAGGGAGGTCATACTGCGGTCTTCGGCCTGAAAGCACTCGGTAAGATCCAGCATGTCCGGCATGGTGCCGTCCACAGAACGGGTATAGGCATCAAGAAAGCGGAAAGGAATTTCTTCGGGGCACCCCTTGCAGCGTGCAAGAACCAGCACGACAGACCGGCGAATAAGTTCACGGTCAGTTGCCGAATTGCGAACCAGAAGTGCCAGTATACAAAAAAGGCCGGTGATACCAAAAAAGAAGCTGCCCTCCGGTCCGGCATATTGATTGAGCAGCTCCAGATCCTGCTCAAAAAGAACGAGCGATTCGTCGGTTTTGCCATGAAGAAAGGCAACACTGCCTGAAAAGCCAGACCCCTGAAACGAATCAGCATGGTCCGCAAGAAGCCTCTCAAGCTTATCACAGTTACCCTGCAGCAGATAATACCCGGCCAGCATGCGCTGAAAAGGAATCCGTTCATCTTCTGACAGGCTCATCCCCTCTTCGTTTTCCAGATAGGCTAAAACCTCCGGAAAATGAACCGCGTGCTCCATGGAATACCGAATAATCCGGTCCAGCAGAAAAAACTGCAGCGATCCGGGAAGCCCGGAAAACCATTGTGAAGAAAAATTTCGGGCAATAACACGTACGGCGGGCGGCTCTGGCCCCAACTGCTTTTGGCATTGTTCTTCAATAAAAACCGAGGCCTCATCAATTTTGTCAAAATCATGAGAGTAAACCCCTATCCGAAACTGACGCAATGCCCGCCAGCACCTGGTCGACCATTTGCCATACATATAGGAAACCGGTGCTTCTTTTTCAACAAGAGCTGCAATGGAAACAAATCGATCTTCCCGGACCGCCTGTCTGGTCAGTTCCTCAGCCAGAGCTGGAGGACACTGGTTCAGTGGATCAAGTAATTCCTGCTCTTTCAAACTGGAAAGTATGGCCTGCAGTTCACTGTTTGAAGGTCTATGGCCACCCGGCAATGGCAGCTCAGTTCGGCCAAGACATATTTGCAGAAAATTAACCGAAACCGGCTCGTAAATAATGGAGATAAGCTGGAGAAAAAATTGTTCAAATGGGGGGAGACTCTCAATAAGAGCCATCCGTTGCTGTATGTTGTCTGTCACGGGCAAAAATCTCAGGAAGCAAAAAGAAAACTACGTAAAACTCAATATGGTATTTTACCACATGCTTACCCTTTCGTTAATCATAAAACAGAAAAGAAAGCACAGGGAGCAAAGCTGTGGTACCGGCCAAAAACACTGCAGGCGGGGGAACAACCCCCGCCTGACAGGTAAAACGCCTTTTATGTTCATACGTTACGACATGACTTATTTTAAAAAAGCTGGGTTTGTCCAGATCTTTGCTTTTTCCTGCATGCCGGTCAGCCAGGACTGTGTCAGGGCCCTTTGGGTGGAAGCCTCCAACTGCTGACGCATGTTTTTACGCTCGGCATCATCAATTGCCGCCGAATCCAAACGACGATCAACGACTTCAAAAACATAATACGACCTGCCCGCCTTAATACTCTTTTTGGCCAGCTTTTCTTTCCAGGGTAAGGCAAACGCATCCTCAATGACCGGGGCAGGAGGGACGTCCTTACCAGCGGCAGCAGAACGCTTAAGAAATGATGAGGTTATGATTTTTCCTGCCCCCGGGGTTTCGCCAAAAGAACCTTTTTTACGACTGGCAGCTAAAAAATCATCGGCGGCTTTGCGGGCCAGCTCAACGGCCTTTTCCTTCTTAAACCCGGCAACCGCCCGATCACGGACAGCAGCAAGCTCCGGTAACGCCGGCTTCTGTACATCTTTCACATAAATAATAGCATACCCTTCGGGCAACTCGACCAATGAAGACAACTCACCTTTTTTCAAGGAAAATGCTGTATCAAGAAACTTGGAATCAGCTGTAATCCCCTTGGGCGGCTCATTCCGACTAAAAAAGTCTGTTTCAACAATCTTTTTCTGATCCAGCTGGCCATATTTTTCCAGACTTCCTGCCCGCATAATTGCTTCATAAGCCGTTGTACCACGGGTAAAGGTAAGACCCTTTGCCTTTTGTTTTTTAATTGAGGCAGCCAGATTATCCTTAACAAGATCAAAACTTCTGGTTGAGGCCGGGAAAATTTCCTCCACTTTAATAATATGGTAGCCAAAACGTGTCTTAACAAGGTCACTGACTTCTCCCGGTTTCATGGAGAAAACAGCGTTGTCAAAGGCGGGAACCATCCGCCCCTTGGCAAAGCTCCCTAAATCTCCACCGCGTTCCCGGGTAGGCCCTTCGGAATATTTTTCAGCAAGTTTGGCAAAATCCTTACCCTGCCTGGCTAGTTCCAGTACTTTTTCTGCCTGTTTCTTCTTCGCCGCCCGAACAGTATCATCATCGCCTTCTGTTACCTTAAAAAGAATATGGCGGGCATGCCGCTTCTCGGGAATTTGATAAGAGGCTTTCTCGGATTCATACTTTGCTTTCAAGTCCTCTTCGCTCACTTTCACACCGGCTGCATCCGTGTCAAAATCAAAGAATAAATATTGCAGACGAACCTTGGGATCTGAGCGGTATTTTTCTTTATTCTTTTCAAACCATGCTGCCAGGTCAGCATCCTTGACCTCCACCCTATCTTCAAAATCGGCTGCATTGAAGGCGATGTAAGACAGTTTGACTTCCTCATCGGTGTACGCCTGAAAATCTTTTATCGAGGTGTCCGGTACAACGGCAAAAGATCCGATTGCTCTGGTAACACGTCTGGTCAGCAAATCTGACTTGAGACCATTTTCATAGGAGGTCGGGGTCAGTCTGTTCTGCGCAAGAACTTGCTTATAGCGACTTAAATCAAAATGTCCGTCTTTTTGAAAAACAGGTGTCTTTTCAACTTCTTTCTGG
>JALXCX010000378.1 GCA_026990725.1 Desulfobulbaceae bacterium | reverse complement strand
TTGCGGCAAACCAGATCGGCATTGCCCGCCAGATCGTTGTGGTTGATATTTCCCGGGAAGAAAATGAAAAAAAATATATTGCCCTGGTCAACCCGGTAATTACTGATGGAGAAGGCTGTGAAACAGGAGAGGAAGGATGTCTCAGTGTGCTGGAGTTTGAATCCAAGGTCAAACGATTTAAAAAAATTCATGTAACAGCCCTTGACCTTGAAGGAAAAGAGATGGATTTTGATGCTGAAGACCGGTTTGCCCGCATAATTCAGCATGAAGTCGATCATCTGCACGGCAAACTCTTTATTGATCACATAAGCCGTTTAAAACTCACACTCTATAAGAAGAAACTCAAAAAAATACTGAAAAACAAATGAATCACCCATTGCGTATCATCTTTATGGGAACACCGGACTTTGCGGTTCCCGCCCTACAGGCCTTGCTTGACAGCCCGGATCAGGTGGTCGCTGTCATCTGCCAGCCTGACCGCAAAAAAGGACGGGGAAAAAAATTATCCCCACCGCCCGTAAAAGTCCTTGCTGAAAAACACAGCCTTCCGGTTCTGCAGCCTACAGCCATCCGGACCGAAGAATTTCTTGAGCAGTTACGCTCCTTTGCGCCAGACCTTATTGTGGTCACGGCCTACGGCAGAATACTGCCCGCGAGCCTGCTTTTTCTGCCCCGGCTTGGCACAATTAACGTGCACGGATCTCTCTTGCCCAAATACCGGGGTGCGGCACCCATCCAGTGGGCGCTTATTAACGGAGAACAGGAAACCGGCGTCACCATTATGCAGGTTGATGAAGGAATGGACACCGGAGACATATTACTGCCGGTCAGCCTGCCCATAACCGATACCGACACCAGCGGCAGTCTATTTAAAAAATTATCAACGCTGGGAGGCAAGACGCTGGTCAAGGCAATCAGCCTGCTGAAAGAGGGGAAATTACCTCCGATAAAACAAGACGATGCACTGGCTACAGAAGCCCCCATGCTCAACAAGGAAATGGGCCATCTCGACTGGCATCAGGACGCTCAAACACTGCACTGCCTGATTCGCGGGCTCGATCCCTGGCCCTCGGCTTTTGGGTTTCTTCAGGACAGACGATTCAGATTCTTTCAGCCGCAAGTCATAGAAGGCAATGTCTCCGAACCACCGGGTACGCTCTGCCGGGCAGATAAGAACGGGTTACTGGTTGCCACGGGCAAAAATTATCTGCGCCTTGCAGAAATTCAACCAGAGGGGAAAAAACGGATGAGCGTGCAATCCTGTCTCTGCGGCATGAAGCTGCCTGTTGGAGAGCAGTTTACCTGATGAAGATCGCCTACCTGGACTGCTTTTCCGGAGTCAGTGGCAACATGCTGCTCGGCGCCCTCCTTGACGCGGGACTACCGGAAAAATCTCTGCGCAGCTCCTTAAACCATTTGCATCTCTCAGGCTGGGAACTTGAAATCCGGCAAAGCCGGTTTGCGGGTCTCAGTGCCTGCCTTGTCCGGGTACAATGCAGCGAACCGGCTGCCCATCGCCACCTGCGAGAGATCCGCCAGATACTGGAACAATCCTCATTACCCGGAGCAGTACAAGAAAAATCACTTCGCGTCTTCACCCGTCTTGCCGAGGCCGAAGCATTGGTGCACGGAACCGGTGTGGAAGAAGTCCATTTTCATGAAGTCGGGGCCGTGGATGCTCTTATCGATATTGTCGGGGTGGTCAGCGGATTATTCACCCTGGACATGCAACAAATCATCTGTTCCCCTTTGCCCATGCCGAGCGGCTGGGTTGCCTGCGCCCACGGCAGCATGCCCCTGCCCGCCCCGGCTGTCTGTCAGCTCCTGAAAAAGATTCCAGTGTACGGCACCTCACTTTCTCAGGAACTGGTCACACCAACAGGGGCAGCTTTAGTTGCAGAACTCGCCGATTCTTTCGGGCCAATGCCCTCTATGACCCTGGAGTCCACCGGCTACGGAGCCGGCAGCATGCAGAGAAAAGACGGACGGCCAAATCTTTTGCGACTTATAACCGGGCAAAGCGCAGAAAGCGTTGAGGCCCAACAGGTTGAAATTATCGAAACCAATCTTGACGACTGGAACCCGGAACTCTGGCCCCATGTTTCCCAACAGCTCATGGATGCCGGTGCTCTTGATCTCAGCCTGACCCCCATGCTCATGAAAAAGGGAAGAGCCGGGTATCTGCTGCGAATTATTACCGCCCCTGAAAACGCCTCCATGCTGAAAAAACTGGTCCTGACCGAAACCAGCAGCATCGGCCTCCGCTTTCATTCCATGAGCAGAATGACCCTGCCCCGGGAGATTATTTCCGTGCAAACCCCGTGGGGAGAGGTGCAGGCAAAAAGGATTATTGCGCCGGACGGTCAGAGAGTTACACCGGAATACGAAGAGTGCAGAAAACTTGCCCAACAACATAATATTTCCCTGCAAAGAGTCTATGCCGAAATAGCCCGGTCAGCAAAATCGCAGTAGACAGCCCGAAATAATCCCAACAGAAACGGATATCCCATGGATAAATTGTTCATGTTTATAGCAACAGGCGCCTATAGCGGCTACCTTCCCAAAGCACCGGGGACCTGGGGCTCAGTGGCTGGAGTTATACTCTGGCTAGCTCTGCGCAATCTGGCTTTTGCCCCTTATGCTGCCGTTGTTGCCGCTCTTTTTGTTGCGGGTACGTTTTCCGCCGGAGCCGCGGAAAAAATTGTCGACCGCGGCGACCCTGGCCTTGTGGTCATTGATGAAATAGTGGGCCAGCTTATTGCCCTTGCCCTTGTCCCCCACCATCCTGTTGCCGTTTTGGCTGCTTTTGCCCTTTTTCGTTTTTTTGATATTCTCAAACCCTTTCCCGTGGGCTGGCTTGACCAGCATATTCACGGAGGGCTGGGCATAATGCTTGATGATGTGGCAGCGGGATTGTCTGCTTTTTTTCTCCTGCAACTGGGCTGCAGGTTCTTTGCATAAAGGCTGAATCAGCTGGAAAAACTCAGTAACTATTCAGCTACCAGCACAATGTTGACATAACCTGTGACCTGTAATTGTTCAGATGTGCTCCATAGCGGAGTCGTGGCTTACCTGCGGTAAGCAGGCCAACGAACTATAGCCCGTCTATGTGAGGTGGCCAGATCGCCGCACTATGGGGTGCAGCTGAACAATTACAAAAATCAAGCCTTTTTTCGCCTGCTGGCAACCGTAGGAAACAAACCAAGATCGGTATGAGGTAAGAACATGGAGGCGACATACTGATCTTTAAAGGCTGGAATTTCGGAAAGCTCAAAGCTGGTCATTCTGTGAACCACCTCCACAACATCCTTGCGTATATGGTTTGAAAGGGCACTCATCCAGGTTCCCATGAGTGAGCCGTTGCCGACATAGACGACCTTCTCCGGATCGACCTCCGGAAGCAAACCCACGCTCATGGCGCTGTCCAGATCGATATACGAACCAAAACCACCGGCAAGAATAATCTGTTCAAGGTCTGTAATCTGAAGTCCCACCTGTTCCAGCAGGGTCATGACTCCGGCAAAAATTGCACCTTTGGCCCGAACAAAGTTTTCAATGTCCACCTCGTTGATGACTATGTCATGATCCGCGGCAGCTTCTTCCTCCCAGGCAAGGACATACTCACAGCCATTTCGGCCCTGACGAATCCTGGGATGGTCGATATCGGCAAATTTACCGCTCTCATTTAAGACA
>JALXCX010000377.1 GCA_026990725.1 Desulfobulbaceae bacterium | reverse complement strand
GAACGCCAGGCAGCCTTTTTCAATAAAATTGCTTATGGCTGGACGGCAAAGGGAACAGGTAAATTCATCAAACCTGAAATGCTCTCTAAATTGCCCACAGCTGAAGGGCATTTAGACAACGCTTTACAGACTAATATCGAATTCTGGCTTGAAAACGGAGAAAGCCTTGAACAACGCTTTCAGGCCTGGGTTGCTAAATAGACTTCTATTAGCCCCCCCTGCCACGACAGAGCATGAAATAAGTTCATATCTCATATCTGTCGTGGCAATATCATTTGACCTCGTCAATGATACAGGACTTTCCTTTGCTTGTCCGGATTCCTGTAAACCGGTTTCAACATGCATTCCATCTCTATTGCAAATGTGTCAGACGCATTTTTTGTGGAGTCCACCAAGGCTTAAGGGACCAGCCCCGGATTCAATTATTTTCCATGGGTGCTATATCAAGAATTAACCGTTTAACTATCCTTTAATAAAGCCGGAGATAATTTATGGCTGACAAAACTACTGGCGTTGTAAGCCTGAAAAAGAAATTGCGCCGGGCAGAACGGCGTAAAAAGCTTGAAGCCGGGGCTCTCATTGGCCCTTTGCTTCTTCTGATGCTTGTTTTCTATTTTATTCCGATAGGAATAATGCTTTACCGGAGTATTGATAACTCCCATATGCGGGAAATCCTTCCTGCCACTGCCAGTTATATGGACACGTGGTCTGGAAATGGTCTACCTGACGAGGCAGCCTTTGCCGCACTTGTCCAAGACATCAAAGTCGCTTACCCGGCCAAAACACTGGCCACTGCAGGTAGACGACTCAACTTTGATAAAGTTGGTTTTTACAGCCTCCTTCTCAAAACCGGCCGCAGACTGAAAAGAATCAATGGTCCTCCATACAAAGAAGCGTTTATCAAGCTTGATAAAAAATGGGGAGACCCTGCGTACTGGACCGTCTTCCAGCGTGGTCTAAAAAATACGACCTTTCTCTATCTGCTCCGCTCAATTGATCTGGAGTATGACGGTAATAACAAGATAACGGGTGTTCCAAAAGACCAGGCTATTTATATCTCTATCATCCTTCGCACCATATATATCAGCATTTCAGTCACAGTGCTCTGCCTGCTCATTGGGTTTCCTTTGGCCTATTTTATGGCAACGAGCAGCGCCAGAGTAAGGAATCTTCTGATGATTGGCCTGTTGCTTGTCTTCTGGACTTCATTGCTCGTCAGGACTTTATCCTGGATCCTTGTCTTGCAGAATAAAGGTGTTATAAACAGCCTGCTCATGTCAACCGGGCTTATCTCACAACCTCTTGACCTGGTCTTTAACCGCATCGGGGTTTACATCGCCATGACCCACGTCCTGTTACCGTTTATGGTGTTGCCCCTATATAGCGTCATGGCCGGTATTCCTTCATATTATGTACGGGCCGCGCGATCTCTCGGGGCCACTCCCATGGCTGCATTTTTCAAAGTGTACACACCAATGACCATGCCAGGCATAGGCGCGGGCTGCCTCATGGTTTTTATTCAGGCGCTTGGTTACTATATTACTCCTGCTCTTGTGGGTGGCCCAAGGGACCAGATGGTCAGTTACTTTGTTGCCTTTTTTGTCAACGAACGGGTCAACTGGAGTATGGCGTCTGCTCTGGGCGTAGTGTTACTGCTCATGACTGCATTCTTCTATCTGATCTTTGGCAGACGTGTAAATATAACCAATGTGAAAATGGGGTGATTATTATGGCAGTTCCTGTTCATGCAACAACTGGAGAACGAATCTGGCATTACACCTTCAGGGTGCTTGTTGCCGCGGTATTTATCTATTTAGTTTTTCCAATTCTTACAATTATTCCCCTATCGTTTAATGCCGGTGAGTTTCTTCATTACCCTCTGCAGGGGGTCAGCCTGCGCTGGTATCATGAAATGATAGCCTCGGGGCGATGGGGAGTAGCAATAAAAAACAGTTTTATCATCGGTAGTTGTTCGATGGTCATGGCTACAGTTCTGGGTACGACAGCAGCCATTGGTCTTAACAGAACTAATTTCCCTGGCAAACAGATACTTGTAGCTCTTTTAATCTCGCCGATGATGATCCCTTTGGTCATCACAGCTCTTGCGGTGTATCTCTTTTATGCCAAGATAGGTCTAAATGACAGCTACCTTGGTATTATTATTGCCCATACTATTTTGGGCATACCTTTTGTTCTTATTACAGTCAGCGCGACACTTCAGGGCTTTGATTACAGCCTTATGAATGCCGGAGCAAGCCTTGGAGCCCCTCCGCTCAAGGTCTTTTTTAAAATTGTCATGCCGCTTATTGCTCCGGGTATTTTTTCAGGGGCTCTTTTTGCGTTTGCAACCTCGCTGGATGAAGTCGTTGTGGTACTTTTCATTGCCGGGCCAACGCACAGAACGCTCCCTCGACAGATGTTCAGTGGTATACGTGAACATCTCAGTCCTACTTTTCTGGCGGTTGCCACCTTGCTTATCGTGATTGCTGGTCTGTTGATGTTGACCCTTGAAATTCTACGAAAGCGGAATGAAAAATTTGGAAAGCCGGCTAATGTTGCTGCAACCTGATCGACTGACAAGAACACTGATAACAGTTCCAGAATACGAATATAATTGAGGAATACAAGGTAATACAGTTATGACGACAAATGATTTTCATGTAAGTTTTAAAGGTGTCCAGAAGAGTTATGACGGCATAAGGCTTGTTGTCAAGGACTTGAATCTGGATATAAAAAAGGGTGAATTTGTGACAATGCTCGGTCCCTCGGGTTCTGGAAAAACAACCTGCCTGATGATGCTTGCCGGATTTGAAACAGCCACCCAGGGAGAGATTTACTACAATGGCAAACCCGTCAATAATATTCCACCGCATAAAAGGGGTATTGGCATGGTTTTTCAAAACTATGCTCTGTTTCCCCATATGACTGTTGGTAAAAACTTAGCCTTTCCCTTAAAAGTGCGGGACATGGCAAGTAACGAGATTAAGACGAACGTAAAAGAAGCACTGGATATGGTACAGATGGGTGACTTTATTGATAGATATCCCGGCCAGTTATCCGGTGGTCAGAAACAACGTATTGCCCTTGCAAGAGCACTTGTTTTCAGGCCCGAACTTGTCCTTATGGATGAACCTCTGGGTGCTCTTGATAAACAGCTTCGTGAACAGATGCAATATGAAATAAAAAAGATCCACAACAAACTTGGGGTTACTGTTGTCTATGTCACCCACGATCAATCCGAGGCACTTACCATGTCTGACAGGATAGCCGTTTTTGAAGATGGCATTATCCAGCAGATTGCTCCCCCGGACGATCTGTATGAACGTCCAGATAACAGCTTTGTTGCGCAGTTCATCGGTGAAAATAATACATTGAAGGGATCTGTTGATACAATAGATGACGGTGTTGCCATGGTTACCCTTGATGATGGTCAGAAAGTTTCAGCTCTGGCTGTCAATGTCGACAAACCCGGAATCCCTACCCTGCTTTCAATCCGGCCTGAACGGGTTTTTATTAATCCCGATGAAACGCAGATGACGCAGACCGTTGATGGGCACGTTGAGCAGCTGATCTATCTTGGTGATCACATCCGCTGCAGAATGACAGTTGCCGGCAATGATGAATTTATTGTCAAAATACCTAACGCTTCAAACAATAAAAGGTTGGCAGTAGATGAAAATGTACGCATCGGCTGGATGACACAAGACTGCCGGGCCCTGGACTTCAACTAACTTTTTGCAGCTAAGCAGCTACTTTTAAAGAAAAGAAACAACGCATAAAAAAAGGGGTCGTCACATCGCTGTGACGACCCCTTTTTGCGTGTACTTGAAGATATGTTACAATCGAGACTCTTCAATAAAGAGTTTATTCTCTTCGATTATCTCCTGGGCAATGTCGACAGCTTCCTGGAGAGATTTAATGCCCCCCCGTATAAAGCTGTCCCGCAGTCTAATCATATATTCCTGATCTCCGTCCTTACTGGCGATAGTCTGAATAAACAGACTCATACGAGAGCCCAAACGAATATAATGGGCGCTCTGCAGTTCTTTGCCCTTGTATGTCCAGCGACCAGCTACATCATGTAACATGAAATCGTGGATTTGCTTTGGGAATTCCATGGTTTTCTCCTTGTTCAGTCAGAGGTATAAGTTACGCCGTCAAGTTCTGTTTTTTCTCGAATAGCACCTTCAGCGCGACCTACAACTACGGCTGCAGTTGCATCACCCCATACATTAATTGCTGTACGGAACTGGTCAAGTATACGATCAATGGCAAGAATAAGTCCGATACCATCAAGCGGCAGACCAGCAGCAGTCAAAACAATACCCATGGTAACAAGTCCGGCCCCAGGAATTGCGGCTGCACCTACTGCGGCAAGAGATGCTGTAATAAAAATAACAATCTGAGTACCTATGGTTAGATTAATCCCCATGAGTTGAGCAATAAAAATGACCGCAACAGACTCATAAAGAGCTGTTCCATCCATATTGATTGTTGCTCCGAGCGGCAGAACAAAGTTACCAATTCGCCCATCAACACCAGCTCGTTTTTCAAGATTACTCATGGTAACCGGAAGAGTCGCAGCTGAGGATGCGGTTGACCATGCTGTCATCATGGCGGGTGCCAGAGCTTTAAGCAGTCTGAACGGATTATAACGTCCCATCAGCAAAACAAGAATGGGCAGCGTAACAAAGCCGTGTAAAAAGAGCCCAAGCAGCACCGTTGCACCGTACTTACCCAGAGCTTTCAATGCCGGAAAACCCAAATCCATGAAAATGGCGGTCACCAGCATGAAAATTGCGTAAGGTGCAATTTCCATAACCGCCATAATACCTTTTTGCATTATTCGATCCACACCGTGTATGACATTCGTCAACGGCTCAGCATCCCTCCCGACGACAGCTGCAAAAACTGCCAGAAAAATAGTGAAAAAGATTATTTGCAAAATATTACCTTTTGCAAAGGCTGCAGCCGGGTTTTTGGGAATCATGTTAACAAAGGTGTCAACAATAATGATTGCGGCACTACGTTCACCGACCCCCTGTTTACTGACTTTAGCAGGAACCTCGGTTGAAATATTGAGAGAAGCAAGGGCTTCTTTATCAATACCAAGTCCGGGATTCATTATATTAACCACAATCAAACCAACAAGAACAGCCAGAGCTGTGGTCAGCATATAATAGCCAATGGTTTTACCGCCTATTTTACCCAGTGTACGGACATCACCCAGGTTGGCCACAGCCATATAAATTGAGGCAAAAACCAACGGCACGATAAGCATCCGCAGCAAGCGGATAAATATGTCACCGCCATATTTAAATAAAGTTTTCATTATATAGAGGGGACCTTCAGTGAGACCTGGGCCCATGGACATATTAATCCAGATGCCAAGTGCAATACCACCGACAATACCAATAAGAATCTTCCATTGAAGATCCATTCCTTTTTTCTTCTTGCCCATATCAGTCTCCTCCATAATAGTCATCGTTGAGGTTGTAGCTTCGGGTTACCACCTTGGTAGAAATCGGCAGGTAATGTCCCAAAAATTGTTCAACCTGACCATTTGAGTGAAGGTCCCGAACAAAAACATTCAGCATATTCAATAAATCCTGATTCCCTTTCCGAATGCCAATGCCATAATAGTCGGGTTTAAAAGGAGGGTCTAACACAACAGCTCTATACTTCGCTGTTTTAGCATTCTCTTTAAGCCAAACCTTAAGGAAAATTTCGTCATGCACCATGATGTCCGCTTCACCTTTCAGGGTCGCGGCAGCGGCTTCTTCATTGCTGGCATACGCCTTAATATTGGCACCAGGGAAGAAAACAGGTACAGCTCGTTCCGGCGCTTTACCTTTTGTTACGGCAATATTGAGCTGCCCCATTTTTCCATTGCTGAGTAGCTCATTTTTTAATGAGGCATAATCAGGAGCTGCGGAAATACCCAAGCCAACCGAGCTGACTTTATTCAATAAAATAGAAAGACCAGTTTCAAAATACGGATCAGTAAAATCGATCACTTTTGATCTGTTAAAAGTGATACTCATACCAGCAATGATCATATCAATGTCGTTTGCCTGCAACATTGGAATAAGATCAGAAAACGACTTGGGTACCACGATCTTGGCCTCAACGCCTAGCTTCTTGGCTAAAAGCTTGGCTATGTCGATGTCAACACCTTCTTGTTTACCGTTGTTGGCAAACGAAAAAGGTTTAAAGAGTGGATTAACCCCAACACGCAAAACCTTATTTGCAAGGATTTGAGTTAATGTTGGAGAACTGTAATCTGCCTCTCCGGCGATCAATCCTGTAGTCGACATCATTATAAAAAACAATGTGGTAACTACTAATTGAATTCCACGACGTCTGGTGTGTTTCATGCTCCCTCCTTTTCTTGAATTAAACAACAAACGAATCTGTTTCTACCTATGAATCACGTTAAAAACGATGACGCGATAAAATAAACTGTTGAGAGCAGCAAGGCTGCAAAGAAAATCGTAATAAAAATCAACCTGCAAATCTTGGGACAGGTTGATCCTGATAGTGGTTGAACATTGTAAATTTTACTGATTATTTATTATTTGCAATTTAAATACCATTTCAAACACGACAATTTTGTAAAACAACTAAAAAACCAAATAAACATGATCAACATATCTGTAATTAATTTTATGCTTTAACATTCTTTTGCAAACTCAGGGAAATAATCTGTTCTCTTGTTTGCAGATTCTAATGTAGATAAGCTCCAAGGGAGGATATCATTTTTTTTAAAAAAAAAGACCATAAACAAAAATGAAGATAAGGCAGGAAAAAGCGGAAACTAACGGGTCAGGATTAGCCAGTTGGAAATGGACCACTGAGTCAAAATTGACCCGGTTAAGAGTCTTGATTTTTTAACAGACCATGTTTTTTCATCTTATAATACAAAGTTTTCCGAGGTAGCCCAAGCGACGTGAAAGTAGCCGTAATGCTCCCGTCATTTCTTTCAAGCTCACGGGCTATCAGACATTTCTCAAAGGCATTAATTTTATCAATCAGGGCAAGTTTATTCTCTGAAGCTTCCGAGGCATCTTGGGCCAACGAACAAGAATCTTCCAGGCCAAGCACATGCCTTTCAGCTGCATTTTCCAGCTCCCTGACATTCCCTGTCCATCTTCGCTGCATGAGCTGATGGAGAAGACCACTCGTTATTTCAGGAACCGGACGTCCAAGCCGTTTTGCTGCTCTTTCAATAAATAAAGAGTACAATAATGGAATATCCTCAACCCTGTTCCGCAAAGGAGGTATCTCTAAATTGGCTACGTTCAGGCGATAGTATAGATCTTCACGAAACAGGCCCTCTTCGCAGGCCTGTTTAAGATTTTTTTTACTTGCTGCGACAATTCGCAAATCAAGCGAGATGACCCGTGAACCACCAAGTCGTTCAATCGTTCTTTCCTGTAATACTCTAAGTAACCGGACCTGTAAGGCGTTAGGCATGGATTCAATTTCGTCAAGAAACAGCGTACCTCCATCGGCCTGTTCAAATTTACCAATATACACCTTGTCTGCTCCGGTAAACGCTCCCGGGTCGTGTCCAAACAATTCATTTTCAATGATGGTTTCCGCAATGGCTCCGCAGTTAATAGCAACAAACTGTTGGGTACAACGACTGGATTGTTCGTGCAGACACCGTGCTACCAGCTCCTTTCCCGTTCCGGTTTCACCTCTAATCAGCACATCAGTATCTGTATCAGCAATATTTAGTATCTGACGCCTTAACTGGGCAATACCTGCATTCCGTCCTATAATAATTGAATCAAGCCCTTCTTTTTCATCAATTCTTGCACGCAAAGACCGGTTATCAAGCACAAGCTGACGTTTTTCTTGGGCTCTGGAGACAACATCGACAAGATGCTTTGTTGAAAGTGGCTTTTCAATAAAATCATAGGCCCCTTTTCTCATGGCCTCCACCGCCATACTGACCTCACCGTGTCCAGTGATCAAAATGACAGGCAGATCAGCATCACGTTCCATAACCTGTTCCAAAAAGTCAAAACCATCCAGTGGTTCCATGCGAACATCTGTTACAATAACACCTGGCCAATCTTTTTGTATCTGTTTGAGTGCAGAGACAGCTTCCTGAAACGAGTGTGTTTCAAAACCGGCAAGCGTAAGTGTTTGGCCTGCAGCCCTGCAGACATGCGGATCATTATCAATGAGAATAACCTGCCCTTTTTTTTTCATATACCGTCCTGTGAACGTCGACAACTGCGCTTGAGATGAACTTTGAAAACAGCCCCACCATCCCTGTGATTTTCGACCTGAATAGATCCTCCCAAATCAATCATAATTGATTTGGACAACGAAAGACCAAGACCAAGCCCCTTACCACGCTGCTTCCTGGTAAAAAAAGGTTCAAAAATAACCTTGAAATTCTCTTTGCTAATTCCTGGTCCGGAATCGTGTACTCGCAACTCAATAATTTTTTTCTGCTTTTCAGCTGTGACATCTATTGTTTTCTCTTCTTGTCCATCCACAGCATCCAGGGCATTAGAAATAATATTCATAAAGACCTGTTCAAGCCGGAGCTGGTCTGCCAGAACAAATATTTGTTCATCAACCATGTTATTAATTATGGTTCCGGTCTTTTTAATTTCCATGGAAAGCAAAATCATAACATTTTGAATGGACAACCTGAGACCAACCGACTTTAACGTACCACTGGACTTTCGGGCAAACGATTTAAGATGAGTCGTGATACGAGACATTTTAATAACTAGTTCTGTAATATCGTTCAGATTTATTCGCACCTGTTCCGGCTCACCATCATCAAACAGAACAAGAGAATTCTCTGCATACATTTGAATAGCAGCAAGCGGCTGGCTAATTTCATGGGTGATGCTTGCAGACATCTGGCCGATTGCTGCAAGTTTACCAGCCTGAATAAGTTCTTCATGGGTATCACGCAGTTCCTGTTCTGTTCGCTTCCTTTCCTGAACCTCACGAGTAAGATGGAGGTTGGCACGGGTTAATTCATGAGTCCTTTCCTGCACTCGCTGTTCAAGTTGTTCGTTAAGCTCCTTCAACGCTTTATTCGCCTGTAATTCAATCTCTTTCTGCCTGGAGATTGCCCTTTTTTTGTTATGTAGCAACGCGCTGCTGAGAAAGAGTATAATAAGCAAAAAAGCGACCAGTAGCACAATATTTCTGACTTGAGTGTCAACATGAGAAATATCTGAAATAATGTGAACTGTCCAGCCGGCATCGGGCATTTCTTGAGATCTAATCAAATACAGTTGATTCCTTCTTGCTTCATTCCCGGCTTTCACATAGGGAAGACTTCCGGATTTTAAAGATATAAAACACAAGCCATCCTTATCTGAAAATGGCTCACCAGAACTCAACGATTGCGGTGTAATATTGCCATAGCGTTGACTTTCCTGCAGTTTTTTAATAGTCTGGTTTTGTAAAGGATACAAAGACTGGAGAAGCCAGAGTTTATAGCTGGAAATAAAAATAACACCATGCGGGTCTGTAACTACTACTTTTTCAAAACCTTTGGCCCAGTTGTCTTCAAAGCGTTGCAGATGTACTTTAACAGTAATCGCGCCAATAATTCTTTCCCCTTTATAAATTGGGGCCGCAAAATAGTAACCACGAATTTTTGATGTATTGCCAAGAGCATAATAATGTCCGGGATCACCTTGCATAGCTTGTTGGAAATACGGACGAAAACTCAAATCTTCACCAATAAATGAGACTTTCTGGTTCCAATTACTGGAAGAAACAACCCGGCCATGAGCATTCAGGATATATACTGCCGAAGTTTCGGCCAGGTTATTAATCCGTTCAAGTTCTGCATTAACAACTTGTCTCTTCCTGCTATCACCAGGAGACTGAAGAAGTTGCAAAAATAAAGGATTTTTTGAGAGAATGAACGGGAGTGCTTCAAATTTATCGAGTTCTATAAGGAGATCACCAGTATAGACATTCAGCGAATCTTCAGCTTTAGCAGCTATACTATTAAGCTCTAAAGCCCTTGTCCAACGCTCTGTTAGAACAAGCAGGATCAGAAAAACGAGCAAAAGAACAAACCATAAAAACCAAGTTAGAAATTTTGATTGTTTAAAGCGACTTTTCATGCAGGAATAATGACCTATCTCTCCTCTTGATAGCAAGTCATTTTTCAACTAAACACTGATAAAAACCAAGGTGAATCCTACCTGATGACGGTAGACAAAAGAAATGTAGTCCTTAGAGGAACGCGAATTACCCGTTCGCAAGAGTTTTACAACAAACATTGTGCAGCTTATTGAGGTTAAGCCACCTGGAAGTTAAATCAATTCAAGTGCCTATTCTAATCTATGTATCAGACTTTTCTCGTCCGGGAAAAAACAAGAGTCAATTACATGTATTTACCACCCCATGCATTAAGAGCCGTTTTTTCTGCATCATCAAGATTTTCGCCAATAGCTGAAAGGAGTGGCCCGATATCCTCTTTAGCCAGGGTATCTGGCTTTGATCCAATTTCATCAAAACCATCGTCAATGAGAATAGAAGCT
This sequence comes from Desulfobulbaceae bacterium, assembly GCA_026990725.1. Lineage (GTDB taxonomy): Bacteria > Desulfobacterota > Desulfobulbia > Desulfobulbales > Desulfobulbaceae > Desulfobulbus_C. The sequence goes on along the minus strand of JALXCX010000377.1, from coordinate 1,566 downwards.
GCAGGTCCAACTAAATCAACTAGTGTTTCATCAAGTTTGTCTAAAAAATCCTGACGTTCATGTTTCGGTAAAACATCTTTAACCACCCCTTCCTGAGCGACTCCTGCAAGAATTAAACGGCATGTTCTTGTCAGCACTGCCAGTTCCGATAAACCAGATATCGGGATAATATGGGTTAGACTCCGCTGTCCATCAAAAAGGAGTGCCATTTTAAGATCTTTGGCATTCAGATTTTGTATGGAATTAAGCTTTTTTGTATCCACTTGATAGACAATTTCGTTTGACGGTATATTTTTATTGATTATTTTAATATTCTTTGCCGACTTTTCCAGAAAAGACAACAAGGACATTGTGTCAATCTCAGGATCAAGAGTGTATTGCCCCTGTTCACCCTCGTTGAAATTTGCCGTAAAACTCACCCATTGCATGCACATATTGGCTGCTTTTTTCCCTCTCAGGGACTTGGTTTCGACCTGTTCAATGATCCCCTCTTTTACATAAAGACGTGCTGAGTCGTCATATTTATACTCTATTTCCAGGACACCGCTCTTTCCCTCAAATATCAGCGGCTTGATTATCGGGAGCAATGATTGATACATAGGTCTATCCTTTAGGATGATTGTTAAAAATATTGCCTTTTAAGTATTTGTCTTTTCACGTTCAGAAACTTGTCCTTGTAAAAAAAACATAACACGAGTGCAATGTACCACTATACCCTGATGTGTTAAATCAGGAAAGGTGTAGAATCCATAAAACTTCTGTTCATAAAGCTATACTTTTTCAGCAATAGTCAAGATTAAATTAAATCTGTTCATTTATCGTCTTGGTAAACTCTCAATAAAAACGTTAATTATCTCGGTTGTTGGTTTCTCACCGTAGACCTTTTCATAAGCCTGGCGAAATTGAAGCACCGTTGAAATCAAACCATTTGCGACAGTTTTGGCAAAATTAATTCTGGCCTCATAATCTTCTGAGTCAGCACTGATTTTGGGTGTCTCTGAAATAACTTTTAAAAAATATTCCGTTACCTCATCAGGTGGAGGTGTTTTGAACTGTTCTATAAAAGAATTTCTAAATTTTAGCACCGTAGGTTGCTGGCTGCCGGCAAAGGCTTGAGCAAAATTGATATAAAGACGTTTATCATTACGAACAGATTTACCCGCCCCACCAGCCTGAGCCTCCTGCAAAAAACGCCTGATAATTTTTTCTGTTGGATCTTTTTTAAATTCACTTCTGTATGCCTGACGAAATTTCAATACCGAGGGATTGTCCTCATGGGCTATTCTGTGAATAAGATCATAAGGGAGTGAAGCAGGACCAGACTTAACTGTCTGCCCTATGAATTGATAATATTCTTCAACTTCTTTTGCGGGGATATCAACGATACTTATAAAATAGTCTATCAACTCCTGACAGGGGGGCGACCCCATCTCTTCCAAAATTTCATGGTGTAATTTGGCAAGAGAGGGTTGGGACATCTTTGCAGTTCCATTGGCGATTGAAACCTGCACTTCCCAAAATGGCTGCTTTATTTTCTGGCCGCTACTCATGTGCTCCACTTTTTGA
>JALXCX010000376.1 GCA_026990725.1 Desulfobulbaceae bacterium | reverse complement strand
CCATCATGACCAACACCATTCTTATGGCCGTTCCTCTTTTTATTTTGATGGGTATTATTCTTCAAAAATCAGAGCTTGCCGAACGTCTTCTTGAATCCATGGGCGTGCTTTTTGGTAAAGTGCGGGGCGGGGTGGCCATCAGTACGGTTTTGGTCGGAACACTACTTGCGGCCTCCACAGGAGTCGTCGGGGCCTCTGTTGTGGCTATGGGCGTAATCTCTTTGCCGGTTATGCTCAAATACGGTTATTCAAAAAGGCTGGCAACCGGAACCATCTGTGCCTCCGGTACCCTTGGGCAGATAATTCCCCCCTCTATTGTGTTGATTATTCTGGGCGATGTTTTTCAGCTGCCGGTGGGAGACCTTTTTCAGGCAGCACTCTGGCCGGGTCTTGTTCTTGTCGGGTGCTACACGCTTTATATTTTGGTTATTTCTTACTTAAAACCTGAAGTCGCCCCGGCTATTATCGTCCCCGAAGAAGATAAAAAAGGATCATTGAAGCGGGCTTTACTGGCAATTATCCCGCCTCTGACCCTGATTATCATGGTCCTGGGTTCAATTTTTGCCGGTATAGCCACACCAACTGAATCGGCTGCCGTAGGCGCGTTAGGGTCAATGGTGCTGTCTGCCATGTATAAACGTCTTAGTTGGAAAATTGTCATGGATTCCTGTCTGGAAACAGTAAAAATTACCGCCATGGTTTTTGCAATTCTCATCGGAGCAACAGCCTTTTCTATGGTTTTTGTCTATACCGGAGCAGATAGTATTGTTGAGCATTTTATGACAAGTCTGCCTGGTGATAAATGGGGTTTTCTCATTCTGTCCATGTTGTCTATTATGTTGTTAGGATTTTTCATTGATTTTATTGAGATTTCCTATATTGTCGTGCCTATTCTGCTGCCAATAGCAGATAGTATTGGGATTAATCCCATGTGGTTTGCAATCCTTATTGCCATGAATCTGCAAACATCTTTTCTGACCCCGCCTTTTGGGTTTTCACTCTTTTACCTCAAGGGTGTTTGTCCGCCGGAGGTGCGGACCGTTGACATTTATAAGGGGGTTATGCCTTTTATCTGTATTCAGGTTCTTGTCCTGGCATCACTGGTTATTTTTCCGCATCTATATGGTTTGTAAGTACAATATATGGTGTAAAAATGAAGGATTCGTGCCCCTCTGGCAATATTGTTTCTGTTGTAACTTTTATCAATTTTTTTAGTGTAATAACATGAATGATAATGACCGGACCATATTGACAGTTACCTGCTACGGGCATTTTTTAAGTCATTTTAACATGCTGGTCTTTCCTGCCATTTTACTGCCTCTTTCCGGCCGACTCGGGCTGGGTATGGCAGATACCCTTGATCTAGCATTCTGGATGTACCTGCTCTTTGGTCTTTCAGCGCTTCCGTGGGGAATGCTTGCCGATAAGATCGGACCCCGTCCGTTGCTGTTCTTGTTTTATTTCGGCGCAGGGGCCTGCGGTCTATCGGCTGCCATGCTTGTGGATTCACCGGTTGGTTTTGCCCTGTCCCTTGCCGGTATCGGCCTGTTTTCGGGAATATATCATCCTGCTGGTCTGGGCTGGATAGCCTGTTGTGTCTCGAAAACTTCGACAGGTATGGCCTATAATGGCATGTTTGGCAATATTGGTCTTGCCATGGGGCCGCTTCTTGCAGGTTTATTCAACTGGTTATGGGGGCCACAGGCTGTTTATTTGTTTTTAGGTGTTTTAAATTTTTCAGGAGTTATATTTCTGCTGAAAATTAATAAAAGTCAATGCCATACCGAACATAAAAAAGTTTCAGGCGAAGACACGTCTTCATTGAAGGGGTTTGCGATTCTACTTGTTTGCATGATGCTTGGTGGCATAGTGTATCGCGGAGCTACTGTAACTCTCCCGGCTCTTTTTGAGCTTAGAGGGGCTGGGATATTTTCAACCCTCAGCCAGCTGTTTAAAGGATGGAATCTTTCAAGTAATGTCGTGGCTACGGCTATCACCTCGGCACTTTACCTCACCGGTATGCTCGGACAATATGCCGGCGGCAGAGCCGGAGAAAAGTTTGATTTACGCTACAGTTATATTTTTTTTCATCTGATGACTCTACCTGCAGCTTTTTTGATAGGTATTGCAACTGATGTTCCACTTGTTTTGCTTGCCACAGTACATTCTTTTTTCCTGTTAGGGATGCAGCCTGTGGAGAATACTCTGGTTGCCCGGTTAACTCCGCCAGCTCTTAGAAGCTCGGCATATGGAATGAAATTTGTCCTGACGTTTGGAGTCGGAGCTCTGGCTGTGAAAATTATTAAAATGGTTCAGCATACTTGGGGTGTTGCAGCTGTTTTTCCCTCACTCGGAGTTGTCTCGCTTGCACTTGTTGCGACAATAGGGGTATTAATACATTTTACGCCCAAAATGAAATCTGAGTGAGTGATGCGTTTTTTAGAGAAACAGATGGTTCGGAGAAAAAGTTCAAATGTATTTTTTGCAGGATTACTTCTGCTGGTTTTTATACACCCCTTTTCGGTTGCAGCTGAGCAACGGTATGTCCGGCCCAAGCTTGATGTTCCGGTCCGGAGAGGGCAGGGCAATCAGTACAAAATTCTCAAACTGGTCAAAAGCGGTGAGCTGGTTGAGTTGATTAAAGAAGGTAATTCCTGGTCACAAATTAAAGTCAAAAGTGGTACGGTCGGCTGGATTCCTAAACGTTTTTTAAGCATTGAACCTCCACCTGTGGAACTCGTGAAGATCCTCAGGAGCGAAAATGAGCGGCTGCAGACGAACGAAAAAAAACTTACCAGGGACCTGGCAGAGTTGAAAGAGTTGAATGCAACGTCTGGAGGTGAACTCTCTGCCTGTATTGCCAAGCGGGATGCCCTTAAAGAAGAATATAAACAATTGCAAGAAGATACAGCTGATGTTGTGGCAATCAATAACAAGATGGCTGCAACCAGGAAAGAAATCCAAACAGTACAGGCTTCCATGCAGGCCATAAAACTTCAGAATACAGAGTTGAAGAGAAAAACAGCCGTCACCTGGTTTCTTGCCGGTGGCGGTGTTTTGTTTCTAGGCTGGATTATCGGCTTGATTACCTGCCGGACAAAACGTAGACGCTCTTCACTGTTATAAAACATTGGAAGGATAGAAGAGGCTGTCTTTGGTGTGCAACAGATGCTGTTAATCATAAATCTTTAGAATTGGTTTGATATTTATGGATAAAATTCGTTCGACAACAATTCTTGCCATTCGCCACAAGGGTGAGGTCGTCATGGCCGGCGATGGCCAGGTTACGCTTGGTCAGACAGTGATCAAACATCATGCCCGTAAAGTCCGGAGATTATACCAGGATAAGGTTATTACCGGCTTTGCCGGTTCCACGGCCGATGCTTTTACCCTGTATGATTTACTGGAAAAAAAACTTGAACAGTTCAACGGAAATCTTATGCGGGCATCGGTTGAGCTTGCCAAGGACTGGCGCACCGATAAAATGCTTCGCCGTTTGGAGGCTATGATGATTGCTGTTGATAAAAAGTCGTCGCTTCTTCTTTCCGGCAGCGGAGACGTTATAGAGTCTGATGATGGTATTCTGGCTATTGGCTCGGGAGGGTCTTTTGCCCAGGCAGCAGCAACGGCTTTGATCGCCCACTCAGATCTGGATGCAGAGTCGGTTGCACGAGAGTCCATGAATATTGCCGCCTCCATCTGTGTGT
>JALXCX010000375.1 GCA_026990725.1 Desulfobulbaceae bacterium | reverse complement strand
GCATCTTCGTATGCGTCATTTAATTTTTTATACTCTGCATAAGGAATTACTGCCCATTCAGGTCTACCATTCTTTTCAATTATTTGAGCATTCATTTGTATACCTCACCACGAGTTTTCATTTTTACAATGTGAATAAGCAACTGGTCATCATTTACTGTATAAACAACTCTCCAGTCCCCAATCCGTAATCTAAAGCCTGGATGATTGGATAATTTTTTAATATTTTTTTGTTTTTCGTATGGATTATTTGCTAACTTTTTAATTTTTTTGACAATTTTTAATGCCAAGTTTCTCGGCATTTTTCGAAGTGATTTATCGGCTTGTTTGCTGAGGGTTATTTCATGCATGAGACAATATTAGCATGGAGCAATTTATGACTCAAGTAGAAAGTTAACTAATAGCTATTTTATTTATTAACCTAAAAAATGATATTCCTTTGCATCCCGCAAATTGCAGCATTATAAAGGATTCTTACCCTTACCGTGGCAACATAGTTGTTGAACATGATAATTCAGCTCACTGAATAGTCTGTCATTTTCGTGATAGCAATTTGGACACACACAACAGTGGCGATAACCGCGTGATTCGTGGTGTCAGCTGGAACTACAACCTGAGGGCATGCGCTCTGCGAATCGTTACAGGAATTCACCACTATTTATTAAGTAGTCATGGGGACAAATCTCAGGCTTAATAATGGAAGCTGGAGCAATTTCAGCAAAAGTATGCAGTACCGGACCACATTGGTCGCAGGATTGTAAAAAGAGTGCTGATAGGACTAGATTAAAATCCTATCTTGTTTGGAGCAGGAATCAATGGTAGACTAATGTTGTGGACTAATGGAGGTGACTGTATGGAAATTGTAAATGTACATGAGGCGAAAACGCATTTTTCTAAATTGTTATCCCGTGCCCATGTGGGGGAGGAAATAGTAATTGCCAAGGCGGGTGAACCTTATGCCAAATTGGTTCCCCTGGCTCCTGTAAAGAAAAGAAAAGCAGGAATAGCCAAAGGTGCTGTGACTGATGCTTTTTTTGATCCGTTGCCGAATGAGGAGCTTGATGCATGGGAAAGATGATCTGTTTATTGGACACCCATATTTTTCTGTGGTGGCTTTTTGCAGATCCGCGCTTACCAGCAACTGCACATGCACTTATTGAGGATATAAATAATCAGATTTTGGTGAGTGTTGCTTCTGTATGGGAGATTTCGACAAAGTTTCGTTTAGGAAAACTGCCGGAAGCGGAAAATGTGGCAAAGAATGTTCCTGAATGGATAAGAAAAGCAGGATTCAAGGCTTTGTCTGTCAGTCCTGAACATGCACAACTTGCCGGTGAGTGGCAAATGGCGCATCGGGACCCTTTTGATCGCATGCTGGCAGCTCAAGCAAAACTGGAGGATATAAGCCTGGTAACAGTTGATAAACAACTCTTGCAGTTTCCTGTAAAAACGATACGTATTTAAAGGAAAAAATTACTCCATACCGGCCTGGTGGCTGTCGGCAGGGTGAAAAGCGATGCCGATTCTGCCGAGACAACAGGTGGCATTACCGACATTTTTCAGCCCTTTGATCCTGCCGGATGAAGGATGAGTCTTCTTCTTGTATCCTTCTTGTTGCCGGCAGTAAATAACCAGCATTACCTGTAAGCTGATCAGCCTGGAGGCCAGCCCAGGCTTCGTCCGCCAAGAATGTGCATGTGGATGTGAAAGACGGTTTGTCCTGCCTGCTCACCGTTGTTAAATACAACCCGAAACTGTTCAATCCCTTCTTTTTTTGCCACTTCGGTTCCCACCCGCATCATCCTGCCCATGAGCTGTTCATCTTCTGCTGTCACCGCAGAAGGCCCTTTGATGTGTTTTTTGGGAATGACAAGGAAATGGACAGGGGCCTGGGGGGCGATATCCCGGAAGGCTATGATTTCATCGTCTTCATAGAGTTTGTCTGCAGGTATTTCCCCTGCACATATTTTGCAGAAAAGGCAGTTTTCAGGCATGGTATACTCCTTGTGTATGAGGTGTCCGTCTGGTTTAAGAGGCTTGAAAAGCCTGGATTGGTATTTATCTGCTTTTCCCGACAATGGGGCGCAGCTTTAAAACAATGTTGTTGTTGCCGGTCAAAATGTCGACTGGTTCCATTTGCAGGGAAACTGTTTTGCTGCCGATTTTTGTTTGAAAAGGTGATAAGTTGCTGAGTTTTGCCGAAAATTCCCTGTTGGCCAATCCGTTGAGCAGGGGCAACAGGGTCTTGGCTGAATTGCTGCTGCCATGGGTCGGGTTATGGAATGTTGGACGGAAAAAAAGTGTTTTTGTTTTTGGGTCAAAGCGTATCCGTACATCACAGGTAATAGGGAGAACCAGCCTGCCCAATTTAAGTTTGATATCCTGGCCGCCGATGTTGGTGGTGACAACCATGTTGTGGCCTGAAACCTGCCCTTCAATTCGGGCAATGTTATTTTTTATGGTCAGGCTGCGGATGCTGTCTATGGTGATCTTGCCCTGGAATCGGTCACTGTTTTGCTCCAGCGGCAGTGGCAGCATGCTGACAATTGCCTGTCGGACAGTGGTTGCGGGCATGGTTATAGTGACGGGTTGCGTGGTGGCCATGGCCTGGTTGGTAAAGATCAGGCCATAGATGAGAAGCAAAGGGAAAAGAAAACGTTTCATGGTCGTGTGGGTATCCTTCTTGGTTATGAGGTTTTTCCCGGGGCTGCCCCGGGTAATGTCTCGTCTGTACGGGAGGAGATTATCTGTATTCTAATACGTTTTTGCAGGACTGCAAGCAACCAGCTGCAGGAGAACAGGCCCAGGCCGATTAGAGAAAAAATGTCGCGTAAGGGGCTGTGGACATGGTATTTTGAAACGAGTATGGTGGAATCGTTGATAAACCTGCCCTTGATTGAAAGAAGAGCATCTTTTGGGGGCAATGTGCCCCGAAGCTGCAACCGGGTGTCGGCAAGGGTGGTGATAGTGTGATCGGCAGCTCTGTAATTTTTTCGATCAATTTCCATGGCCTTGCCGGCAGGATGCTCCAGAAGCAGTGTGGCGGTAAAATGGTTATTGGCCTGTAAGGGACCATTGAGCAGCAACAGAGGAAGGAGCATATACAGAACAAGAAGAAAGGCTCCCATGGCCCTTCGACGATTATCTTTGAGAATGATTATAGCCTGATGCCGGTCCTGCCATGCCCAATATGCATAGAGAAACAGGCCCAGGCCGGTGACCAGGAGCGAGGGGAATTGTTCTGGCCAGTACCAGTTAAAATGGAGTAGTTTCCAGGAAAATGGGGCCAGGAGATGGGTTCCGTTGGCCCATTTGATCTGGGTTGAGTCCAGCAGGAGATGTATAAAAATATTAACCGCCAGGATGATAAAAATTTTTCTGCTCTGCTTCATTTGGAGACTGATTGCTCCAGCCGGCAGAAGGCTGAAGAAAAGAGTTGACTGAACAATAACAAAGAGTCGAAGATATACCGGGTTGACCATGGCCAGGGGCTGAATAAGACGTTGAAGAATCCAGGGGATGTCTGGAAGAATACAGCCCAACCCTATCCATTTGATATCAGCTGGTTGTAACGTGGCTTTACTGATAAGTGATTGCACCCCGAAATGGGCAAGCGTATTGGGCATGGATTTATGATGCGTTTTAAAGGAGGCCTGCAGCAGGCAACTGTCTGACAAGATAGATGAAATGATAGCAGAAAAGTCAAATCAGGGCAAGTTGTCC
>JALXCX010000374.1 GCA_026990725.1 Desulfobulbaceae bacterium | reverse complement strand
GGCAGTATGGGGGCTGCTCATTCTCTATGGTCAAACGCTGATAACATAAACCGGCAGGGATACCATTTGCCCGTAACAGGGCCGCAAGCAGATGGCTTTTTGCGTAACAAAACCCTGTCCCGTGCTCAAGAACCTCAGAGGCCTTACAGGTGACTGGGTTTTTGCGGAAATCACCACTGTGGAGAATATTGTCACGGACAAATTCAAAGCATTGCCGGGCTGTCGCAAAAATATCTCCGTCTCCAGACAACTCCATGGCCCTGGCACGAACAGCCGGATGCTGCCAGTCAATATATGTACTCACGGCAAGATACCGGGCAAAATGTTCTTTTCTAAGAGAAGACATCAGGCAAGCCTCAACAAAGCATTGACTGCGGCAACAGCAACCGGGGTCCCGCCTTTTCGGCCCAGGGCGGTGATAAACGGATAGTTTTGACTAAGCAATATCTCTTTTGATTCTGCCGCATTGACAAAACCTACCGGCACGCCGATCACAAGAGCAGGCGCAAAGGTCCCAGCCTGAATCAGGTCCATGGTTTTAAGAAGGGCCGTTGGCGCATTACCAATGGCGACAATACCGATGTTGTCTTCCCGGGCCCGCTCCATGGCAATTTCTGAACGTGTTTTATGCTGCGCCCTGGCACGTTTTGCTGTCTGCTCCTCAGCAACCCGGCAGATCACCTTGCCGCCAAACTTTTCCAGCAAGCCCTTGGAGATACCGGCTTTGGCCATATTCACATCAACAAGGATGTTTTTCCCCTGTCTGATGGCGGCAAGCCCGGCCTGAACAGCTTTGGGATGAAAACGCATATTTTCGGCAAAGGAAAAATCCCCTGTAGCGTGAATACAGCGGCGGACCACAGCAAATTCTTTCTTTAAAAATTGTGTCGGCCCAAGCTCCGATTCAATGATGCGAAAGCTCTCTGCCTCGATTTCAAGGGGACCGATCTGCTGTATTTCAGGTAGACTCATATCTTTTGTACCAGGCTGATCATTTCAGGTTATGTGTTTTGCGTCTGACACTTCTGCATCAGGTCAACAAAATTCCCGGCTGCCTGCGGAGTTCGTCCCCAGTGAAGATGAACGTAACCGGCCAGGGTATTTCCCACAAGATAGCCTTCGCTCCGGCCATCATCAAGGGTGTAGACCCGTTTTATCTCCGGCGGCATCTCTTCGATTTCCGAATAATGAAATTCATGGCCGTAACACAAACTGCCCGGACAGCCAAGCAATGTCTCGTCCTGCAGGATGACCTCCCGATACCCCAGCCTGCGCAGCCGTTTCTCCATGGTCGCGATTACCGGATACACTCCGGCCATGGGAAAGGTGTTACCGTCCGGATCAATTATGCCCCTGCACAGGTACATAAACCCTCCACATTCCGCATACACGGCTTTCCCTGCCCTGGAAAACTTCCTGACGGCCTCACGCATGGTGCTGTTTCGGCTTAACTGTTGACCATACAACTCCGGATAACCGCCCCCCAAGTAGAGACCATCCAGATCTTCCGGCAGGGTCGTGTCGTGCAGCGGACTGAAAAAAACAATTTCCGCCCCTGCCTCAGCCAGCATATCCAGATTATCCTGATAATAAAAACAAAAAGCCTCGTCCCGGGCCACCCCCAGGCGGACACAGGGCCGGTTTTGCTGAACTTCGGGCTCAACGAAACCAGTGCCGGATTCACAAAAACGGTTCGCGGCAATTTCTGGAAGTAACTCCAGATAAAGATTATCCTCCACCAGTTCAACAAAGCGTTTCCGGTTCAGGGCGACTTCTGCTCCCATGTGCAGGCCAAGATGGCGCGACGGCAGGCTGATAGAATCATCACGTGGTATAGCCCCGATGATCTCAGCCTGACAATACTGCGTAACAGCCTCAGTTATCATGTCCCGGTGGCGTTGACTGGCCACCCGGTTCAGGAGAACACCTGCCACCCTGACCCTGGGATCAAGGGTTTCAAACCCCCTGACCACTGCCGCAACACTCTCAGCAGCCGAACGCACGTCAACCACCAGTATTACCGGAATCCCAAGCAGAGCGGCCAGGCGGGCAGCCGAGCCATTGCCGCCGTCAAAAAGCCCCATGGCCCCTTCAATAATGGAGATCCCCTCAAGAGGCGCGTGGCTGGAAAAAAGCCGCTCCACATAAGCAGCCCCGCACATCCGCACGTCAAGATTGCGTGAAACCTTTCCCGTGACCAGACGGTGCAGGGTGGGATCAATAAAATCCGGACCACTCTTAAACGGCTGCACCGTAAGACCGCGATCAGACAGAGCGGCCATCAGCGCAAGGGTTACTGTGGTTTTACCGCAGCCGGAATGGGTTCCGGCGATGATAAGAGCTGGAGCATTACTGCCCATGTCCGCTGTCCTCTTGAACATAGGGATAGAGGATATTAAACACTGTTTCTATACCCCTGAGCAGGCCAAGGGTCGGCCGGGAAACCATTTTTTCATCTACCAGAAAAACCTGTTTTTCCTGAATGGCCTTTATGACCTGAAAGCCGGGTTCGTTTCGTATCATATCAACAGTGACCGGATTCATTCTTCCTTTCTGGGCCAGGAAAACATCAATCCTGTCGGCCTTGGCAAGTATTTTTTCCTTGCCGTAGGCGGCAATATTTGTTTTACGCACCTGCCGGGCATCTTTTGCCACATTGATCCCGCCGGCCGATTCCAGAACAAAAATTGCCATGGAGCCTGGGGCAAAGGTTTTCATTCGCTTGTGTATTGCTTCAAAATAGACATTTTTGCGATCTCTTTGCGGAATATGATCCACTTCAAGTTGTATCTGCGCAAGCCCGGAACCAAAGGCGCCGATCATCTGCTGAACCCCGTCTTCATGGCCGGACAATCTGCCCAGAGTTTCCCAGTAACGAAAAAGCCCGTCCATGGATGAAGGCTGAAGCGATACCACGGCAACGCCGCTGCCAAGAAGCCGTTCCACCAGCCGGGGATAGCCCCGGCTTATCATGGGCCGAATCAATACAAGATCGGGTTTGAGGGCCAGAAATCGTTCCGGATCCTCCCTGAAGCTGATTGCCGGCAGCCCGGGCAGTTGCTTGTCACTGCGCCCCACAGCAATAATCTGGCTTCCGGCACCCATATCAATAAGGTTTCTGGTGTGGGCGCCATAGAGGGAGACGATACGCTGAAAGGGTTGTTGGACAAGGGTTACCCGACCGTCTGCGTCCAGCACAGGAACAGCAAGCACAGAACCGGCACAGGAGAAAAAAAACAGACATAGAAAAAAATAAATTCCAAAACTCTGTTTAAGATAACGCATGCATCACGCCTCCTCAGCGTCCAATCTATAACTCACCTGCTGGCAACCGGAAAAGCAGTCTCTGCGCACTTCAGCTTCCACCCCGTAGACTTCACGGATAATACTGCTTTCCAAGACATCGGTTACCCTGCCCTGATGAAGAAGCGCACCATGACGGAGAAAAATCATCCGGTCGCAGAAAAAACCGGCAAGATTCAAATCATGGATGGCAGCAACAACGGTCAGCTTTCCTTTGTTCACCCGCCTGCGTATGGCCTCTAAAATAGAGAGTGAGTGGTAAATATCCAGGTTGGAGGTCGCCTCATCAAGTACCAGCACTTCCGGATTCTGCGCCAGGGCCCGGGCAACAGCCACCCGCTGTTTTTCACCTCCGGAAAGCCTGGTCACGGGACGGGAGCCAAGAGCGGTAATGGCAAGCTCCTCCATGACCTGATCAACCAGCTGGTAATCCTGCCTGCTCAAGCCGGAAAACCGGGGAAGATGAGGATGCCTGCCCATCTCCACCACTTCACGTACAGTAAAACCAAAACGCACGGAAAAATCCTGAGGAACCAGGGCAAGTCTTTGGGCAAGTTCCCTGCCGTTCCAGCTGTCCAGGGGGCGACCTCCAAAGACGATAGCTCCCCCCGCAGGACGAAGCAACCGGCAAAGCAGGTCAAGCAGGGTAGTTTTTCCGGAGCCGTTTGGCCCTAAAATACCGTAAAAATGTCCCGCCCGCAGAGAGAGATCAAGCGGGCCCAGAACCTCCTTCTCCCCGTAACCAAAGCAGACCTGCTCAAGACTCCAGAGGGTATCAGAACAGTGACTGGTCATCACGCTGCCTTTTTTTAAAAATCAGACAAAACACCGGGCCGCCAATTAAAGCGGTCAGTACGCCGATGGGAACTTCTGCCGGTAACACCGCCCGTGTCAGTGTATCGGCCAGGAGCAACAACACACCGCCTCCTAAAAAAGAGAGCAGAATCAGAAGACGATTATCCGGCCCGAGGAGATAGCGGAGAAAATGAGGGACAATTAATCCGACAAAACCTATGATACCTGAAACAGCCACACAGAGGGCTGTCATAAGCGAACAGGTTATGAGTAAAACCCAGCGCAAACGCACCGTGTTGACCCCCAGGGTCGCTGCGGCCCGCTCCCCGGTTGCCATAACATTAAGTTCCCGCCCGTAAACAAGACAAATCATTACCCCGGCAAGGGCAACCGGAACAAGAAAAAAAATATCTGTCCAGGAAACACCGGACAGCGACCCCATGAGCCAGAAAATAATAATCCCCACCTGTTCATCGGCCAGAAATTTGAGAAAACCGATAGCCGCAGAGAGAATCGCGGCAACAATCACTCCGGAGAGAATCAGGTTGGTGGATGAAAGACGACGATCCCCGCTGGCAAGAGCAAGAACGGCAAAAAGCGTTGCCACGCTGCCCAGAAAGGCAAAAAGCGGCACAGAATACGAGGCAGGCAGAGCCAGCCCGAACACCTGGAGGACAATCACAAGGGAGGCGCCAAAGGCAGCACCCGAGGAAATACCTAAAGTGTAGGGTTCGGCGAGTGGATTAAGCAAAATGGCCTGAAAAACAGTCCCGCAGACAGCAAGCACCCCGCCGACCACGACAGCCGCGATAATTCTGGGGAGCCGCACATCAATCACGACAGCCGACACCACCGGGTCTACCGCTGCCCCGCCTGACAGCTTATGCAGCACCGCCCGCATTACATCGGCTGCCGGGACCTCCATATAACCCATGGTGGCGGCAACCATCATGGCACACGGCAACAGGGCAAATAAAACAAGCCCTGTTGCCCAGAAGCGTCCCGGCCTGTTCATTGCCTACTTCAGGATAATGCCTGCATCTTTGGCGGCATCTGCTGCGTGCCGGACATAGATATCAGCAATTTTGTCATTCTCACCCATACCATGCAGGTAGGGCATAACCTCAATACCCGCCCCGGTGAGCATGGATTTCCAGGAATCATCTTCCGGACCGGCCATGTCGTTGGTCGCATGGTCACCGGCTACAATCATAAAGGCCCGGATAACCACTTTTTTCACCCCGGCATTTTTCAGTCTGGCCAGGACCTGTTCAAAAGCGGGATACCCCTCAACCGTTCCGATCACGGTGAGGACATCGGGATAGGCCACATTCATCTCATGCTCAAACTGCAGATAGGCTCCACCGGAAGGAAAATGATCATTGCCATGGCCCATATATACCAAAGCTGCGCTCTCTTTTTCAGCCCTGTCCACATCCTCTTTGACTGCGGCAACGGCTGCTATAATATCTTCCCTGTAGGGATGCGCTATGCCAAATGTACCCAGCATCGGACGCCCCATAACCAGCTTCTGAAAAGGCTTGAATTTGGCTTTGATGGTCTTAATGGAGGCAAGCGCTTCCACGTAGGCACTCAGGTCGAGAAACTCCTCGGCCGGTGCAATGTGGGTTGGCTGGACAACAATGGAATCAAACCCCGCATCCTGCAAGTTGGCTATGGTAGCCAGTGGCCCCTGGGCATGAAGAATTTCAGCAGGAACCTCGGGATGGGCTTTGGCATAGGAGGGATCAGCGGCACGCTTCTGCCAGATCCGGCGAATGATATTTGAGGTAAAGGCAATCCGTACCCGTGTTTCAGGGTATTTTTTTTCCAGCTTGTCCTTGATGTTGGTCAGTCCCTTCAAGGCAGGCTCTACCGTTGTGCCAAACATTGCCAGGACTATCGCATTCTTATGTTTCACCTCCTGCTCTCCCGCGTACACCGCCTGATTGACACAAAAACAAATGGACAACAGCGCAGCCGCAAAAAAAAGTGTTCTCTTTTTCACAAAAACCTCCTTTTCACGGTCCGGAAACAAAAAAACCCGGACCAATTAATAATTGATCCGGGATGTCCCTTCTTCTTCCCAGATGACTGTACATAACCCGCCCCTTTGCCGGGGTGACGGAATCATTATCAGGCAGGTCTTCTGACTTCCGGATCAGCCTCCTCCCGCGTCTTCCCATTGGCTGGCCAACAGTGACATAATGCAGGATTTGTCCCCGGTTACAGCGGCGGGCCCGTCCCGGATTTACACCGGATTCCCTTTTCATCCTTTGTACGGACACCTGAAAGTACTGGCCATAGTACCCAAGAACAGTTGACAAGTCAAGGATCGACGCCCCGCCCGGAAAACGCCGTACTTTACGCTTTTCCAAGCCAGTGACGTTTTCTGTCAAGCTCACAGAACCAGATGACAAACTGCTGCTGAAAAAGAAAGGCCAGTGTAACGAGCAGGGTCGTCTGTGGATTGAAAGCGGTCACAGACAGACCAATAGCAATGGGCAGGTTGCGCAACTCCACATTGAGAAGCAGGGTTGTGGCGTCCCGGCGGGAAAAAAACATCCGCCCAAGAGGAACACAGAGCACAAAAATCGCACAATACCAGAGAGCAAGACTCAACAGAGATCGGCCCACCAGCCCGGGATAACTGAAAAAAGTTGCCGATTTCATACTGATACTGACAAACACCAAAAACATCATCCCCCAGGCGCTGGCTGCCGGCAGCAGAGGCTTGATGTTTTTTTTGAACTGCTCCTGACTATATTTTTTCAGCAGTTCCCTGTGGGTGAACACTCCCAGACAAAGAGGAACAAACACCACAAGAGCAATGGTTTTTCCAATATGACCAATATCAATGGCAACAAATTTTCCGGCCAGCAGGTAGAGATAGAGCGGGGCGAGCAATGAGCCGAGAATCAGATTGGCAACGCTGAGTTTCAGCGAGGCGCTCACATTGCCTTCAAAGAGCAGGGTGAAGGCCACCACCATATTGCCGCCGGGAATGACACTCAAAAGCAGCAGTCCCATACGCAAATCCGGAGAACTGCTCAAAAAAATCCTACCAATAAGAAGGGCCAGCAGAGGCAGGGCAATAAAGTTGCAGGCCAGATTAACACTTAAAAGCCGCAGGTCGGATAAATGGGCAAGCTCAGCAGGCTTAAAGCCGATCATGGCCGGAAAGATAGTCAGCATGGCCACGGGCAGCATCAGTGGTTTCAAAAACGTCGTATCAACAACTAAACCGACCAGCAGTGCCACAACAATCACTGCCGGTATGAAAAAACGCAGATTAGCGGCAGGAAAGGTAACTATTTTTTTCAGTTTCATTGACTTTACATCCTATTTTACCTGATCAATTGCTCCAGCACCAATTTGGCCATTCACAGTTTTTACAAGGGGAATACCGTTCATGCCTGAAGGAATATAGACTGTTGTATGATTAGGAGATGCCGCCATTTTAAGTTGAGCCCTTATGGCTTCATGCTGGAGATAGTTGGCAGTCAGTGTTGTATTGATAATCTGCTGGGCCTCGGCAATCCCCTTGGCTTCTTCAATGCGGATCTCTGCATCACGTTTGGCGATCTGTCGCTGGGTTTCTTTTTCGTCAAGCAGCTGCTGGGCGGCAAGTTTTTTTTCAACCGCCCTGGTGACCACCTCGGGGTAATCAATATTGCCGACCACACTTGAGACCATGACAAAAGGTGTGTTCTTGAGATAGGCCTGGAGCTCCTTTGCCACAAGAGACGAAATCTCTTTTCTTTTTTCCTTTATCTCCCGACTTTTCAAGGCTTGAACATATTTTCGGACCATGGCCCGCAGCGGTTCTTTGATATAGCGTTTGTAAAAATCTTTGCCTGCGTATTTTTCAACGACCTCCTTGACGGTACCGTCCTTGACCTTGATGATCGACTGATACCGAAAGGAAACATTGAGTTCATCCTTTGCCAGAATATTAAAACTCTCGGCATAGGTTTTAGGTCTGAAATCAACATTTACCACTTCATTGCGCCACAGGGAAAGTCCATAATTTGCCGGGCCTTTCATCTCCCCACGAAAACCACCCTTGCCAAAAATCCTTGGCCGTTCATAGATATAACCTTCATGTCCTGCAGGAGTATGGGGATTGGAACCAATCCCTTTCAGCATAAGCAGAAAAACCATTCCTGCAAAAAGCAGAAAAGCGGTTATCGCAAACATGCTTTTTTTCGCCCTCATATAATTTCCTCCAGACTTTAATGCGTTCTAATTAAGGAAAGAGAGACCAAAACGGTCTTCTTCTACTCACTATTCAGCTCTTTTTTCGGCCTGCTCTTCCATTTTGTACGGGTGAACTCTTCCATCCGGGCATGATAATATTTTTGATGCACCGGATCTTGCGCCACAGCCTTTTGTTCAACATCCAGCGCCTCACCTGTCCGACCATTGGCCCAGAGGGCGGTGGCCAGTGTATCCAGGATAGGCCCCTGCCCTTTACCAAATCGCTCAGCCTGTTCTGCAAGCTGGAGCGCCCGCACCGAATCCCGCAGGGATTTATCCTGAGCCGTCAGCAACAGCCAGGCCAGATTGTTGGCAATATCGGCCTGACGCGGCGCAAGGATGTGGGCCTTAGCATAGGCCTCCACTGCCTTTTCTTCCATCCTGTTCTCCAGAAACAGCCGCCCAAGCTCCTGGTAAGCCCGACTGTTTTCCGGATGAAGTTTTACTCTATATTCAAGTGTTGCCAGACCATACCTTGCTGCAACACGCTCTGCCTGCTGATCTGTCTTCATCAGATGTAACGTCCAGATTCCGGCACCTATACAAAAAACATACAGGACAAGACTAACGTAAACCTCGATATCATGTCTTCTGATAAGATGGCGATTATTTTCACATTTTTCCAGAAAATCAATCCGTTCACCAATACCAAAATGATGCCAGTTTTTCTTGTTGCGGATATTCCCACTCAAGGCCGCTATTTTTTCAAAAGACCGGATAAGAGGTTGACTGCTTCCCTGGGCTTTAAAAACATAGAGATCAGCCTGCCTCTCAAAATTTCTGATAAAAAAACCAAAGAGAAAACGAAAATAGAGCACCAGCAAGACCAGCACCGAAACCGAACTCAAAAAAGTAAGCAGCCCCTCCGGAGAGACTCTCAACCAATCGAGCAGTTGATAAAACCAGTTACTGCTGACCAGTACAACAGCAAGAGGCTCTGCCGCAGCCCCGGCCAAAATGCTGAAACCAAGAAACAACAAAATAAAGAGAACTATATGTCTTTTTTTGACGTGCCCTATTTCATGGGCAACAACTGATTCCAGTTCCTCTTTATCTAAAACGTCAAGCAAGGCTCTGGTTACCAGTAAATACCTTAATTTGGGCAAGATTCCCATTATGCCTGCTGTCAGAACTTTGCCTTCAAACAAGGGCCAGTAAAGAATATCCGAGCTGAAATTCTGGCTCCGGCAAAACTGTTCGATCTCCCGGCGAAGCGGGCCATCTTCCATTGGCTGGCAATTCCAGAGTCTACGAATCATTGGAGGGAAAAACAGTGCTATAAACACAACGAAAAAAAGGAAAAAAAGCAGATCTCCCCAGGGAGAAAGCAAAAAATCTGTGAAACGTGGATACGGCAGGGTCAGCAGCAGATCAAAGGCCAGAGATAAAACGATCCAAGGAAGAACAATGGGTAGATTAGCCTGCAGGTTGGAGCGAAGAAAAG
The DNA here is from genome assembly GCA_026990725.1 of Desulfobulbaceae bacterium. GTDB lineage: Bacteria > Desulfobacterota > Desulfobulbia > Desulfobulbales > Desulfobulbaceae > Desulfobulbus_C. The sequence goes on along the minus strand of JALXCX010000374.1, from coordinate 2,450 downwards.
CAACGGCAGAGTAGGACCGGTGAAACAACTTCTGGTAGACGGGCCTGGCCTGCAACCACATCAAAGAGAGCAGAAGAAAAAACAGCCCCAGTCCGGCCAGGTCCTCAAGGGCAGGCAGCTTCCCACCCAAGGACAATGGAGACAGATAATACCTGGCATCAAGAACAAAGACCAGGGCAACAAAAAGAAAAACAGCCAGAATCGACAGCTTTTTCTCTGCCCTGAAATAACGGGTTGCCCCTCCCCGCCCTGCTCTGGAAAACACGCGGCCGGCCAGCCTATAAAAAGAGTAGAACAGCAGACAAACCAGAGGAACTGCCAGAGAAGGCGCCAGCCAGGGAACTTCCTGATCAGTGGCGCCTGAAAAAACAAAAATAACCACTAAAAAATATATAAGATTATTATATATCATACCCCGCCTGAACGCCCCTCTCTTTCAACACATAATCCTTTGTAATTATTTTACAGAGAATAGAATTACCATCGCTACGGTCAAAAAAACACCACTTCAAAGGCCACATTAAACATTTTTCCTATTTTAAGCGATTTTTTATTGACCTGTAACGAATTAATGGTAATATAATTTGTTTGTTTTTAATAAACGGGCCTATAGCTCAGTTGGCTAGAGCCACCGGCTCATAACCGGTCGGTCCCTGGTTCGAGTCCAGGTAGGCCCACCAATAAATACCGGACAGCATGATACGTTCTGTCCATTATCATACATAGCAGGCTTTTGAAGCAAATCATAATTCGACAAAGAATGCTGTTTTTGAAAGAAAACAGATTTCAGACGAAAAGTCAGGAAAAGAGGTACATCCCTTAAGGGGTGTACCTCTTTTTCTTTGGTCCCCGGTAAACGTGACGACAGTTCAAAAAATCCTTAACATTTTAACTAATATTGCCGCAGATGATCTTGCCGAGACGTGGGATAACGTCGGTCTGCTCATCGGCTCTCCCCAAAACAAGGTCACGTCTGTCCTTATTGGCCTGGATCCTACCAGCCAATTGATCTCCCAGGCCCTTGAAACAAACTCAGAACTTATTATCACGCACCATCCCGTGATATTTCATCCTTTAAAAGCTCTTCGTGTTGATCAGCCTGTTGGCCGGATTATCGGGACAGCTCTCAAAGGAAACCTGAACATTATCGGCTGCCACACCAACCTTGACTCAGCTTCAGGCGGGGTCAGCGATGTGTTGGCCAAGAGCCTTGGTGTCGTTGGAGCCAAACCTCTTGTTCCCGGTACGGCCTGTGACAACTCATGCGGCCTTGGCAGAATCGGCAACCTGACCAACGCAATTCCTGCTGATAGTTTTATTGCCACGCTGGCCAAAACCCTGCGCCCCCCCTGGCTACTTGAAGCCGGCCCCCGACCGAAAAAGGTCCTGCGGGTGGCGGTATGTGGTGGATCGTGCTCAGATTTCGCCGAAACAGCCTTCGAGCAGGGGGCAGATGTCTTTCTTACCGCAGAAATAAAACACGCAACGGCCCGCTGGGCAGAAGAATCCGGTTTGTGGCTTATTGACGGGGGACATTTTGCCACCGAGTATCCGGCCATGACAGCCCTGCAGCATTTACTGTCGGCTGAACTCAAACGTGAAGACATAAACATAATAATTAATACAGCTTGTCAGGAGTCACCCCTGCGGCTCGTTACTTGTTGATAATACGTGTTTTAATATAAAAACAGCCGAAACTCATCGGCCGAACCGATCCATGAGGAGCGCACAATTGAAGGAAGAAATCGATAAACTCATTGCCCTGCAAAAACTCGACACTGAGATGTCAAAATTTGACCAGAATATTGCCGAGAAACAGCAGGAGCTGAAAATCCGTGAAGAGTCAATCCTTGACAAAGAAGCTGCTGTCAACAAGTTACGGGAAAAGGCGCAGGAGTTCGAGCAGAGCCAGCGCGACATTAAAGCAGCCCATGAAGACGCAGGAGTCCGCATCAAGGAACGTCAAAACAAGATGATGCAGGTACAAACCAGTCGGGAACATCAGGCATTACTTAAAGAAATTGAAGATGCCAAAAAACTGATTAAAGACACGGAAGAAAAGTTACTGAAGGCCATGGAACAGGCCGAACAGGCTGAAACAGAAGCTCAGGAAATGGAGAACATCTGTTCCGGCGAGAAAGAACTGCTGGCCGAAGAAACCGAAAAAGTTGAAGCCGCCATCAAAAAACTCAACAGCCGAAGGAAAACAGTTTTTAATAAACATAAAAAACTGACCAAGGATATTCAGCCATCAAGAATGAAACGCTATGACAAGTTGCTCATTAAGCGCAATGGGCTGGCCGTTGTCGAGGTCATTGATGGCGTCTGCCAGGGATGTTTCATGGCAATTCCTCCGCAACAGTTTAACGAAATCCGCAAAGGCGAACAAATGTTCTCCTGCCCGACCTGTCAACGAATCCTGTACTATACGCCCCCGGAAGATGAGGCAG
>JALXCX010000373.1 GCA_026990725.1 Desulfobulbaceae bacterium | reverse complement strand
GGGCTCCCTCCCCTGTGCCCCCTGCTCTCCAGAAAAAAATTGACGAAGCAGTTGGTGATGCGGATATGAATCTGGCAGGAATCATATCCTCCAGTGATGACCTGATCGACCAGGAACTCAGCGGTGCTTCATACCTCCAACTCCCTGAAGACAGCGCTGTTATCAAACAGGCCTATACCATTTTTGACACCATTTTTTCTCAATAAATTCCACAATAACAATTAAGGATACAATGGCTACTGACAGTAAAGTCATGGTTGACATAACCCGTCTATCCAAGACCTACACCCCCAACATCAATGCCCTGGTTGATATATCACTGCAGGTTGAACAAGGGGAAATGGTCTTCTTAACCGGCATGAGCGGAGCCGGAAAGACCACCCTGCTCCGCCTTATTTGCGGTATTGAACATCCCTCAAAAGGTTTTGTCGAGGTTGACGGCAACGATTTAAGTAAAATTTCAAGATCTAGACTGCAAAGCCTCAGACGCCATATCGGGGTTGCCTATCAGAATTTTAAACTCCTTCCGGATCGGACTGTTGCCCAGAATATTGCTATTTCCATGGAAGTGGCCTACAGAAGCCGGATGTTCATCCGCAAACAGACAAAAGACCTGCTGGCCCAGCTCAATCTGGAAGATAAATACAACATCAAAACATGCAAACTCTCCCGGGGCGAACAACAGCGGGTGGCCATTGCCCGGGCTGTTGCCAACAAACCTGATCTGATTTTAGCCGATGAACCAACCGGAAATTTAGATGCAGAGACAACATCCCTTGTTATGGACCTGTTCCATCGCTGCAATCTGGAAGGGACAACGCTGCTTATAGCCACCCACGATAAATCCATTTACGAACAACCTGACAGTAAAGTCGTCAGGCTGGGAGGAGGCCAAATCCTGGAAGACGGGCACGATTATGATGATGCCCCGGCAACCATGGATCATGGCGCAGCAGACAGGGAGGAATCATGAACTTTCTCTTGGCGGTTTTTACCCAGGCCAGACGAAACCTGCTCATTACCTGGCGTTCCCAGTTCTTTTCGCTCATGACTATTGGTCTGTCTGTGCTTATTTTTTCATTCTTTTTTCTTGTCTATACAAATGCCCTTGATGCCGGCAAACGCCTTGGAAACGATCTGCGCCTGATTGTCTATCTTGATGAGGAACCAAATCCAACGCTCCAGGAACAGTATAAATATAAAATACTCAAATTTGACGACGTTGAAAAAATAGAATTTGTCTCAAGTAAGCAGGCATATGAACGTTTTAAAACACAACTTGATGACAATAAAGACGTTCTGGCCGACATTCCAGCGAACTTTCTGCCGCCCTCCATTGAAATCTACCCGATACGCTCTCTTGAAGCGCTCTCACGAATCAAGCGGTTCTCAGATTACCTGCAGACCCTGCCCGGTGTTCTGAAGGTTCAGTATGGCAGGGAGTGGGTTGAACGATTTTATTCGTTTATTAAACTGCTGCGGATTGTTGTACTGCTCTCGGGCGCACTGGTTGTGCTGACCACCACATTTATGTTGGGTCATTCCATTCGCCTCACCCTGCTCACCAGAAAAAAAGAGATTGAGCTGCTTCGTCTGGTCGGGGCAAGCAACAGTTACATCCGTATGCCTTTTTTCCTGGAAGGCGCCCTGCTCGGGCTTCTTGGCTCCATTACGGGTATAGGGGCACTCTACCTGCTGTTTAACTGGATAGAACTCCGCTTTGCCAGTTCTGCAATGCTTGGTATGTTTTCTTTCAATTTTTTCACACTGCCAATAATTGCCCTGGTTATTGCAGTGTCCGTTGGTCTTTGCGCCTGCGGAAGTTACCTTTCTACCCGTCGTATCGCCAACTTATGATTCGAATAAAGCATAATACGCTTAAGGCGTCCCTGCTGATCCTTTTTGCGGCCACAGCCTTTGTAGCCCTGCCAGGATTGTTATCTCAAGCCAGAGCCAGAAAAAAAGGTCCGTCGGCAAAAAGTGTTTCGATTACCATCGGCAAACTCAAGGAGGGGATAAAAAAACACGAGGATAAACTCCTTAAAAGTGCCGATCAGGAGATGACGGTCCAGGAGGAGATGGAACTCCTTGATAAAAAAATTGTCAAACAACGCAAAAAAATCGAGGAATTGAACCAGGATCTCAGTGATCAGGTAGAGGTTCTGAAGGATAAAGAAAAAGAGCTGCAAAAAGCAGAAGCGGCACGGGACAAACTTTTACAGCATCTGCAGAAACGGCTGCGTGCTTTTTACCTGATGGGTGAAACCGGTGTCCTGAATGTCACATTTTCCAACAAGACCCTGCCCGAACTCATGTTGTTTTCAGATGCCTTTGAACGACTGGTCACCTATGACCAGTCAGTTATTGACAAATACCGTGAAACGGTCAACGAGCTCCAGCGGACCAAACATGCGCAGGAGCTTGAAAATGCGCTGCTGCAGGAATTTATCCGTCAGGCAGAAGAAGAAAAACAGGCTCTGCATCAAATGCACAGCGACAAAGAAGCCCTGATGAAACGGATTAAAATGCAGCAGGGGCTCTACAAACTTTCCTTAAAGGAAATGCATAAGGCAGAAAAAGATCTGAATAAAACCCTGTCCAAAATCAAACGAAATGCGGAACGCCGGAAAAAGGCCTTTCTGCTTAACAAAAAAAGGCTGCCTCGCCCGGTTAAAGGACGTCTTGTCTTACGATTTGGTGAAGTTATTCAAGATGGTCTCAACAGGGGGGAAACCTCCAAAGGTATTACTGTTGCGACGGCAAAAGGTGCTGCAGTCCATGCCGTTTTCAAGGGGAAAGTCGCCTTTGCCGGTTATAAAAAAGGCTTTGGCAATACCGTTGTCATTGACCACGGCTATAAATACTTCACCGTGACGGCTCATCTGGATTCCATCGTGGTGGAGGAAGGCGACAGGATCAAAAAAGGCTCATTACTTGGTTCCACCGGCGATATGGCAACATTATTTACCAAAGGTCTGTACTTTGAAGTACGCATCGGCTCAAAACAGCAGGATCCCTTAAAATGGCTCAAGCCCGGATCCTACTAAAAACTCTTTTTACGTAGAATATTCGCATTCTCTCTTTTTGGATTAATTCATGAAACCATTTATTTTGCTCCTTTGCTTTCTGAGTATTTCCACTCCCGGAATTATCCGGGCAGAAACTGACAACCAGCAGCAGGAAAATCAAGTCTATCAGGATCTTGAAACCTTTGCCAATGTACTGAACCTTCTGGAACAGCACTATGTGGAAAAGATATCCAGCCATGATGTCATAACCAGTGGCATTAACGGCATGCTCAGCTCGCTTGATCCGCATTCCTCATATATGCCCCCTGAGCAGTACAAAGAGCTGCAGGAAGAGACCAAGGGAAGTTTCAGCGGTATTGGCATTGAAATCACCATTCGTGATGGAGTTCTGACAGTCGTGTCGCCCATTGAAGGTACTCCTGCCTACAATCAGGGATTAAAGGCCGGAGATCAACTTATTAAGATCAACGGTCAGTTTACCAAAGATATGACCCTGATGGATGCGGTGAAACAACTGCGGGGACCAAGAGGAAAAACGGTAAAGATTACTATTCATCGTAAAGGTCTTCAGGACCTGCAGGATATTATGCTTGTCCGCGACGTTATCCCCCTGCATTCTGTTAAATCTCTTGCCCTTGAAAAAGGGTTGCTTTATGTCCGGGTAACAAATTTCCAGTCGACAACAACCCGTGACTTCCGAACAGCCCTGCAAAAGGCT
>JALXCX010000372.1 GCA_026990725.1 Desulfobulbaceae bacterium | reverse complement strand
TTGTCAACTCGGCCGACCAAAACAGCTCTTATCAGATTATTGGTCATCATGTTGAATTTACCGGCATCTGCCCGGACTGTCAGAAGAATCAAAACAACAAAACAACCCATTAAGGACTATTGAGAACCTTCTTCAGGCGTACAGAAACGTCGTAGCGGGTTTACAAGGCCTTGCTGGTAAGTTTACAAAAGCATACAAGCTCATCCAGGTTTCCAGGAATGAGCCAGACGAAAAGAATCCTGCGGTTCCAAGGATCAAGGAACAAAAAAACGGCTGCTCCATATTGAAGCAGCCGTTTTTTTACAAGCATCTTGCACCAACCGGAAACCCGGATACCGGACTCTGGTTTTTTACCGATGAATAACGAAACTATTCCCCGAACAAAACTTTGCAAAAACGCCGTTTGCCTACCTTGAGCAGAACTTCCCCCTGTGTGGAAATTTCTGCCTGAGGGTCAGTCACCTTTTCTCCGTCCACAGACACGGCCTTCTGTTTAATCATTCTCCGACCATCAGAAGTCGATTTGACCATTTCGGCCTCAAGGAGAAGCTTGGGCAACCAGATGGTTTCTTCTTCAACGGGAATTTTTTTCTCCGGAATCTCGTCGGGTAAAGCATGCTTTTTAAAGACCTGTTCAAAGTTTTTTTCTGCCGCCTCTGCCGCCTCCTGATCGTGAAACCGGGCAACCAGTTCCTTAGCCAGTTGCACTTTCACGGCCTTGGGATGAATCTTCCCCTCTTCCATATCCTGCTTAAGGGCAGTTATCTGCTCCATGGTTAAATCGCTGAGCAACTCATAGTACCGGAACATGAGCTCATCACTCACAGAAAGCACTTTGCCAAAGATATTATCCGGGGATTCGGAAATCCCGATATAATTCCCCAGAGATTTACTCATCTTGTTGACACCGTCCAATCCTTCAAGAAGAGGCAGAGTCAACACTACCTGGGGGTCCTGATTTCTTGAACGTTGAAGATCGCGTCCCATGAGCAGGTTAAAGAGCTGATCTGTACCGCCAAGCTCGACATCGGCTTCAAGAGCTACAGAATCGTACCCCTGGATCAAAGGATAAAGAAATTCATGAATGGAAATAGGTCTATTTGATTCAAACCGTTTCTTAAAATCATCCCGTTCAAGCATCCGGGCGACTGTCAGATGGGAGGCCAGGCGAATCATCTCATACGAACTCAGCTCACCAAGCCAGGTTGAGTTGAAAACCACCTTGGTTTTTTCCGGATCCAGAATCTTAAAGACCTGCTCCTTGTATGTTTCCGCATTCTGCAGCACGTCTTCACGGGTTAAAGGAGGTCTGGTATCAGATTTTCCGGTCGGGTCGCCGATAAGCCCGGTGAAATCACCAATCAGAAAATTAACCTCGTGACCAAGCAGCTGGAAGTGGCGAAGTTTCTGCAATAAAACAGTATGCCCCAGATGCAGGTCAGGTGCCGTCGGGTCAAAGCCAGCTTTAACAGTAAGCGGTGTATTGGTTTCAATGGATTGCTTTAATTTTGCTTCCAGATCTTCCCGGGAAATTAAATCAACACAGCCCCTTTCAATAAGTTTTATCTGTTCCTCAACGGATTTCATTGTCAATTATGTAAAAGTAAAAAGTAGTATTTTAAGTATATTCAATGGGACATGGGCAATTATTTGGCATATTCAACGGCTCTTGTTTCGCGGATGACCGTGACCCGGATCTGGCCGGGATACGTCAGTTGTTCTTCAATATTCTTGGCAATGTCCCTGCTCAGTATGGTGGCCTCTTCATCATGAATTTTTTGACTGTCCACAATAATGCGCAGATCACGCCCTGCCTGAATAGCGTAGGATTTTTCCACGCCCTGAAACTCGTTGGCAATTTTTTCTAGGTCTTCCAGACGCTTCACATAACTCTGCAACATCTCCTTGCGCGCACCGGGACGGGCACCGGACAAGGCATCGGCAGACTGAACCAGAATATCGAGTACACTCTTGGGCGGCTGATCTTCATGATGGGCTCCAATTGCATACACAATATCATCAGCCTCACCAAATTTCTTCGCAAGATCACGCCCTATGATGGCATGAGAACCTTCAACTTCATGGTCAACAGCCTTACCCACGTCATGGAGCAGACCGGCACGCTTGGCTTTTTTGACATCAAGTCCCAGCTCAGCCGCCATCACGCCGCAGAGAAAGGCCACTTCAAGAGAATGCTGCAAAATATTCTGACCATAACTGGTCCGGTACTTGAGACGACCAATAAGATTTATCAGATCAACGTGCATCCCATGAGCTGCAACATCAAAAGTAGCCTGTTCACCGGCTTCCTTGATCTCTACTTCGAGTTCCCCTGTGACCTTTGCAACGACCTCTTCAATACGAGCCGGATGAATCCGTCCATCCGAAATCAGCTGAATCAGAGCAAGACGGGCAATCTCTCTTCTAACGGGATTAAAGCCGGAAAGAATAACCGCCTCAGGAGTGTCATCAATAATAATATCAATGCCGGTGGCAGCCTCAATGGCACGGATATTCCGGCCTTCACGACCGATGATACGCCCCTTCATCTCATCATTTGGCAGGGGAACCATGGAGACCGTCTTGTCGGCGACATAATCACCAGCGTAACGGGAAATGGCAAGGGCCAGAATATTCTTCCCCTTTCGGTCGGCCTCAAGCTTCATTTCGTTTTCAATCCGGTTGAGCCGCTTGGCCGCATCCATACGGGCTTCACTCTCAATGGATTCCATGAGCTGCTGCTTTGCCTCATCACGCCCTATACCTGAAATCTTTTCAAGTTTATACCGCTGGTCCTCTATGAGGCCAGCAAGTTCTTTTTCACGTTTTGAAGTTTTCTCATCTCGTCGAACAAGCTGCTGTTCCGTTGTTTTCAGGCTTTCCCTTTTTCTCTTCAGCTCATCAAGATCTTCCTGCACCTCATTGAGTTTGCGATCAACCCGACGTTGCTCATCCTTGATTTCCTGTCTGCTTACTTTAATCTCACGTTCAACTTCCTGCTTGATCTTGTAAGCTTCCTCTTTTGCCTGAAGCAAAGATTCTTTTTTTACCTGTTCACCTTCCTGCAGGGCATTTTCTATGATTTTCCGGCCCTGGGCCTCTACATTTTCCTGGTTCCCTTCAATGAGTTTTTTTCGAAGAAAAAATCCAACAACGGCACCGATTATCGAAAAACACACCGCAAGGAACATCGCTGTTCCAGTCATTTACAACACACCTGTATGTTATGCAACAACATCTCGGACCTTTGAGAAGTCGTTGCTTATAAAGAAAAATAAATAATGGTGAAGAAAAAACAGTCAGAAGAACATCTCTTGGCAGAGGGACCGATAAAACCAGAAAATCAATTTCATACAGTTTTACGGCCGGAAACTTTTTTAAGTCGACAAACCGATTGGAGCCTGGCCAGATTAACATCCTGGCGCACTCCACCCCGATCAACACCCCGCTGGAGGGGGTTACACTATAAGTAAACCTGATCTCGTCAGAGTTGTTTTACGATCACAGGACCTGAACTGTCCGCCTGTTTTACTCAACGCCATCCCGATTGATTACAGAAAATAATGGCTGTAGATAAAAAATAATCCCCGCCCTGCCGTGTCAACGCAATGATTAAACCTAATAAATTAGGTGGGCATGCTCATGTTGACCTCTGGAAATCAATTAAGTTTTCCATAATTCAACAGAGAAGCTACCCTATCAATGAGAGTTGGCTCAATACTCCGCAGATCACAAACAGCGCAGGGAATA
>JALXCX010000371.1 GCA_026990725.1 Desulfobulbaceae bacterium | reverse complement strand
ATGTGCTCCATAGTGCGGTAAGCAGGCCAACGAACTATAGCCCGTCTATGTGAGGCGGCCTGATCGCCGCACTATGGAGTGCAGCTGAACAGTTACGTTATTTTTTGGCTTTGAAAAAAACCCGCCAGGGTGCGGGGTATCCCTCTATAGTAAGCTCCGGGTCGTTCTTGTCAATAAAATCTTGATAGGATTCAAAAGTCATCCAGTCTGTCCTGCGTTGTTCAGTGCTGCTCATGGGGTGAGTGCAAAAGCATTTTATCTGTTTAAACCCCGCTCGCGCTAGCCAGTTATGCAGGCACGAAGCCGTGGGAACAAACCAGGTGCCGGGAACCTTGGCATAAGTTTTTTCCGGAAATAATGCCAGAGGTTGCTCGTTTTTTATGGCCTGTGATTCGATAAGAAGACAGCCGTCTGGTTTAAGGGCCGTCTGTAAATCCCGTAACGCCTCAATCGGGGAGGGGCGGTGATAGAGAATTCCCAGGCAGAAGATAATATCAAAACAGTCGGGAAACAGTGGTAGATTTTCAATACCCAGCAGATCAATGGCCAGGTTGTCAAGCCCGGCAAAAGAGCGCAAAGCGGAAAATGTAAAATAATGCTGCACATAAGGCTCAAAGCCCAGGACAAATTTTGGCTGGTGTGCTGCCATTCTGAACATATAATAGCCGTTATTGCAGCCGATATCGGCGATAACTTTTCCCTTCATGTTCGGGATTTCGGGCAGCAGTCTGTTCCATTTCAGCTGGCTTTGCCATTCGGCGTCAATGTCTATGTCAAACACGGAAAAAGGTCCCTTGCGCCAGGGCATAAAATTACGCATCAGGGCGTAGACCCGCTGGTGGTCTTCGGGGCTGATGTCTTCACGCCGGCCTATTTTCACAACATCTGCCTGCAGCTCTAGGGTGCCTGTGCGAAGATGTTTCACGCCTTCCCACGGGTCACGGTACCGGAGGAACCCTTTTTTAGGCTGATTAATCCATGCCTGTTTCTGCTGATGAATCTTCTCAACAGTTTTTCTGTCGGCATTGGGCAGGTGGGCCAGGTAGCTGATCATCTATTCTCTTTCAGCGCGACAAAAGAAGCGAAGTTGACCCATTGGAAAAATGGTTCCACCTCGGCAAAGCCGCAATCTTTGAGCAGGTCCTCGTTTTCCCTGATGGAAAACGGAATGAGTACGTTTTCCAGGGCTTCACGTTTAGCAGCAATTTCCAGCTCCGAATATCCCTGCTGCCGCTTGAAATCATAATATACATCAATGTATTTACGGTTGAGCCTGCTGTTGTGGCTGATAACTTTTTCACTGAGAAGCAGCACGCCTCCCGGATTCAGGCAGTCATGCAGTCTGCGGATAAATTCCGGCCGTTGCAGAGGGCGGATAAACTGCATAGTATATTGACAAAGGATGACATCAGCTCCGGGCAGGTTGCCCCGGGTTATATCATCAGAATGAAATGTTATAACAGACCCCCTGCAATACATCTCTGCTTTACGCCGGGCTTTATCCAGCATGGCCGGAGCATTGTCTATTCCCGTAAAATTGAGATTCATATCGGCGAGCAGCCGGCTGAGCGTAAGCAGCGTGGTGCCGGTGGAACATCCGAGGTCATAGACGTTGCCGCCCGGTGCTGAAAGTTGCCGGATCAGGGCCGCAGAGAGCTTAATAACAGTCTGGTAGCAGGGGATTGAGCGGTCGAGCATGTCATCAAAAATCTCTGCGACATTCTCGTTGAAAGTGAAATCTTCTGTTATCTTACCCGTGCTGTACAGGCGGTCACTGGACATTTGGCATTCCTGATTTTTGTTATATAACGTTGTGCCTCATCTGTAAAATAGCCTTGCTATCTTGTCAAACTGAAAGTATAAATCTTTGTCACCATTAGTCTCTCCGCTTACAGGCAAATTCATACATTTATATTTGAACGGTCCAGGAAATATGTCGTCCCAGGAAATACATTTTGATGAGATAATCAGCCGCTACAGGTCTGATCCCTATGATTATGTTGATATGCATGCCATTCATGCCGGTAAGGTCCAATTTCTGGTAGAGGAAGATGCTCAGGTAGAAAGTGTTTCCGGCGAGTGGAACCATATTCCCGGCACGGTGTTATATGAAATTAACAGAGAGCGCAATCCGAAAAAAGTCACCTCGCAGACCAATGGCACCGTCGATTCTATAAACCTTGAACTCGATGGAAAATTTGTTGAGGCCGGTGAAAAGTTGCTCACCATCCGTCATCCGCTCAAGAAAAAAGAAATTATTGAAGCAATTCTCCAGGAAGTTCTGTTCCTGTTTGAGGCACCGGAGCGGGCCCGTTATTTTTTTGCCATGGATATTCAATCCCGCATTGAGCAAAAGGGCGCCCGGTCAGTCTTTATCCAGCCAGGTGATGAGATTATCACCATGTCCCTGATGAAACGCGATACACCTGTATTTTACACCGGCGAGCCGGGGATTATTCATTCCGTCTATTTTAAACCCGGGGATAGTGTAGATATCGGCCAGCCGCTTATTGGTGTCTGCGCTGAGGATAAATTTCCTCTGGTCCAGAAGGTTATTACCCGGGTCAAGGCCGAGTGGGAGTAGGGCTCGGATCGTCGCGGTTTGTCCCTTTCCACACGCTCCATCAGCCAGTTCAGACAGGATTATTTTATCTCTGCTGATGTTCCCTTTTTTTCTGACCGGGATTTCCAGAAAATTATTCGATATGGGGCCCCTGTCGGCTCGGTTATAGAACATCATGACCAGCTGGACCGATGCATGCTCAGGCTGAAGCAGTTGATTGCCGAGTCTGAAGCCAGAGGAGAAGTTTTAGCTGCCGGTACTGTTGTTGTGGCTGATACGTTAAGCGGATCAAGTGGCCGTTTTGATCGACACTGGCACGCCCCCCCCGGCGGGGCCTGGCTCTCTCTTGCCTGGCCCGATGTGCTGCTGCCCGAGTTTACCAGGCTGCTCCCTTTTGCCGTGGGCCTTGCCTGCTGCAGAACTATTAGAGCTTATCAACTCGATGCGCGACTGAAATGGGTCAATGATATCCTGCTTGGCGGGAAAAAGATTGCTGGAATTTTATGTGAAACTTTTTTCAGCAGGCAGGGAGACGCTTACCATTTGCTGGGAACAGGGATCAACGTCAACAATTCAAACTTTCCAGTTGAGCTGGTCACCAGCTCAACCTGTCTGGCTGATGCACTGGGCCATGATGTAGATCTTGAGGAGTTTCTTGCCCGGTTTCTGGCAGAGATGACCCTGGCTCTTGGCATTCTACACCATGATGAAGCGTTGGCTTTGCAGCAGGTCTGCCAGGACGGGCAGAGTCAATCCGGTCATCTGTTCCGCTTATGGGAGCAACTCTGCGATTCCGGGGGCAGGCAGGTGGAGTTTGGCCACGATGTCCAGAAAAAGCCGTTGTATCAGGCTGTCGTCACCGGCTATGATGAAAGCGGCGGCCTCATTATGCAGCTTGCAGACGGGCGTCGGATAGTTGAGTATTCCGGAGAAATTCGTTACCTGTAACGCTCACTGCTGGTCCATTACTTCTCGTGGTTACATCCTGTTGAACAACAGACCGTTCAGGTATTATCCGGAAAAGCCATTGGGATTTTTTGACTGCCAGCGCCAGGTATCCTCACACATCTCAACAATGCCCCGCTGGGCTCTCCAGTTAAGCTCTTTGGCCGCAAGGGTTGGGTCGGCATAGCACTGGGCAATATCACCAGCCCGCCTTGGGGCGATTTTGTATGCTACTTCTTTTCC
>JALXCX010000370.1 GCA_026990725.1 Desulfobulbaceae bacterium | reverse complement strand
CGCAAGACCCGATCACCCCCCTCGCCCTGGCCCGACTGGCCGTGCATCCCCAAGGCATGCTCAAAGGATGCCCACCCACAGCCCGCAGCTGTATTTTCTTCAATAAGGCAGAAGACACAAACGCCTGCAAATCAGCCAGGCAGATTATTGCCGCAGCCAACACCCTGCCCGGCACCAGACCCGACTTCTGGGCCTACGGCTCCATCAAACAAAATACCTGCACAGTCCACCCTGCCGCATAACCTGCAGGGGCAAATTTATTCGCCTGTTTTGGTGGTGAATTCTTGTGCTGTCCATGGAAAATATGGTGGCTGAAGCCGTCCATAGGGGTGTTGGGTTGGGGGCAGAGTTTGAAACTCAGGTCGTGGGCAGGTGATCTTTTAAAATATCGTAAATCGCCGGACGTTTTTTCCTGATTTCAGCAACTGTCAACCCCTCCAGGGAATGGGGAAATTTGATCCAGGCGCCGGTTTCGTGAACAAAATACTCAGGCGCTCTGCCTATCTGGTTGCGCTCGGGCTTATAATAGGGCACGGCGATACGGACATCTTCGGGCATGTTCAGGCGCATGCGGCGGCGCAGTTCGTTGATTATGGCCTCCATGGAGCGGCCGGTGTCAAAGACATCATCAACTAAAAGCACCCGGTCGGTGTGCTGCATGTTTTTAACCAGATAATTAAGGCCGAAAATTTGTATGGTGCGATCCTGATTGTCAATACCGGTGTAGGAAGAGGTGCGGATGGCGATGTTGTCTGTCTGGATACCATGAAAGGCGAGAAATTCCTGAACCGCAATGCCAATCGGCGCTCCGCCACGCCACACCGCAATAATAAACGTCGGCTTGAAACCGCTTTCCAGTACCTGGCGGGCCAGCTGAAACGAGTCTTCCAGGAGACCCTGGGCAGTAAGATATTTTTTTTCCATGATCAATGGGGATTGTGTTGGCTCTGAATCTATTTTATACAAGTATTACCTGAAAAAGGGTATCCTAAAAAGAGACGAACCGGCTGATTACAGACTTTTGTTTGGTTTTGCCATAAACGTGATTGACGAATGAAAAAAATATTTCTTGATGAAGAGACGCTTATTCTGGATTCATTTAAGCTTGGTGTCCAGATTTTTGAGTCCGGTTTTCGCCCCACATTCATTGTGGGCCTGTGGCGTGGCGGCAGCTCTGTGGGCATCTATGTCCAGGAATGTCTGCAGACCCTGGGCGTGGAAACCAATCATATTTCATTGAGGACTTCCTATCGGGGCCAGCCGTCCTACCATGAGAGCGTGGCCTCGCCGAATGCCGAAATCCGGGTGCATGGTACCCAGTATCTGCTGGAAAATCTCAATGCCGATGACTGCCTGCTGCTGGTGGATGATGTCTTCAGCACAGGGAAGAGTATGGAGGCGGTTATCAAACGGTTAAGCCGCCACCTGAAAAGAAACATGCCGGACCAGGTAAAAATTGCCGTCCTGTGGACACGTCCGGTCGCGGATGCGACAGGACTTCACCCTGATTATGCCCTGCACTGGACCCATGACTGGCTGGTCTTTCCCTATGAGATCAGCGGCCTGAGCCTGGAGGAGATTCAGGAACATAAGCCATTTTTACTGCCCTACCTGCAAAAGCACTGAATTTAACCGCATTTGTCCCCACGTTCATCTGTTGAGCCCGCCTGAAAGCATTTCTTGTTTTTTTTGTGAACTGAACTGCCCGTTGCCTGTTGAGAAAAATTCTTGACATTTCTTTTAAAGTTTAATTATTAGTGTCTCTAACAATTAAACGTTCTATTGAGTTGGGAGGCACGTGTGGCTGATTCTCATGTTTTACAACAGGCCCGTTATATTTTTTCTGTCAGCACCATGATTCGTCGTCATGTGTTTGACAGCTTAAGCCAGCTGGAAACCGGCAGTCGGGAAAAATGTTGCGAAGAGCTGTCCATGGCCCAGTTGAATTTATTGCTGGCCGTGCGTTCTCAGGAGGAAATCACGCTCAGCGGACTGGCTGCTCTTCTCAGGGTTTCGCCACCCTCTGCGTCCGTGATGGTTGATCGGTTGGTGGAGCGCGGCATACTTGTCCGGGAGCGTTCAACAAGTGACAGGCGCAAGGTTATTATCGGACTTACACAAAAGACAGATTCGTTGCTGGCCAGGGCTGAGGAAAGGGCCTTTGCCACTTTTGCCGGGTTGGTAGAGGAAGTAGGACCGGAAACGGCCCGGAAATGGGGGGAGGTTTTGCAGAGGGTTGAAGAGGTGTTACAGCAACAAAACAGGGATCATAAGAAATGAATAAACAGTCAAAATCTCCATCAGTTGCTTTACGGATTATTCTATGTCTGCTCATCGTTGGCATGGGCGTTGCCGGTTTTATCGGTTTGAAGAAAATGAAAAAACCTCCGGTCATGGCAGAGATCAGCGAACGTGAGATACCTGTCCGGGTGGTTCGGGTGGAGCCGCAGAAAAAGGATGTGATTGTTTCCGGGTTTGGCGAAATCGTCTCGCGCTCCATTGTGCCGCTGGCCGCCGAGGTTTCGGGCCGCATTACCTCGGTACACGAAAAACTGCAGGTGGGTGGCGTGATTCACAGGGGGGAAGTGCTTTGTACCATTAATGACCAGGATTACCGGCTGGAATTTGAGTCTGCCTCAACCCGTTTAAAAAGTCTGAAGCGCGATCTTGAGCTTGCCCGCAGGGAATTTTCCCGACAGAGCGCATTGTACAAAAAAAACAAGGTCGGCACCCAGTCTGGTGTGGAAAAAGCAGAGCAGGCCGTGAATGCCATAACCAGCCAGTTAAGTCAGGTGCGCCAGGCTGCAGAGGCCGCCAAACTGAAACTCTCACGCTGCACGCTGTTTGCGCCGTTCACCGGGCGGATAACCCGGCTTAATGTGGAGCAGGGCGAATATGTAACACCGGGAAAAGAACTGTTAACCATTGTCGATGACGCAGATCTTGAAGTGAAAGTCTCCCTGGACAGCCGTGAGGCCGTGAACTGGCTGCGTTTTAAACCGGTAGCCGGAGAAGGTTCCTGGTTTGGTCTTCCAGAGGAGACAGAGTGCCGTATCACCTGGACGGAAAAAGAGGACGTTACGGGGACGGGGCGCCTTGATCGGGTGGTTCGGTTTGATTCCAAAACGAGAACACTGGTCGTTGCGGTGCGCCTTGATGGCGGAGCTTCATCAGCTGTCCCGCTGGTCCAGGGAATGTTTTGCCGGGTGGACATTGCAGGTCGGGCGTTGACCAATGTTTTTATCGTACCCAGGCAGGCAGTGACCTTTGACAATAACGTCTATGTTGTTGAGGATCATCGCCTCCATACACGAAAGGTGACAGTGACCCGGATGCAGGGCGACGAGGCATTTATCGGTACCGGTTTAAAGGCCGGTGATGTCGTTATTACGACACGTCTTGAGAACCCTCTGGAAGACATGCTGGTTCGGATAACGCCTGAGGGAGAATCAGGAAAATGAAAAAGATTCTTGCCGCGTTTGCCGCAAATACGGTTTTTGCCAATATCGTCCTGATTATGATCATCATGGGCGGGGTTCTTGCCCTGGGAAGTATGCTGAGAGAAAGCTTTCCCCAGTTTTCCCTGGACATGATCTCTGTATATGTGGCCTATCCCGGTGCTGACCCCGAAGAAGTTGAAGAAGGGATTGTTCTTAAACTGGAAGAGGCCCTTGAGGGGATTGAGGGGATTAAGCAGTACACGACAAACTCTTCGGAAAATATTGGTTCGGCAACGGTTGAAGTACAGGACGGCTATGATGTAGCCGATGTGCTGGATGATGTGAAGTCGAAGGTTGATGCCATCTCAACATTTCCAGTGGATGCGGAAAAACCAGTGGTGCGTGAGATTTTATTACGTGATTCTGTCATGTTACTTGCCTTGTCCGGCAACATGACTGAAAAACAGCTCAAGGTCTCTGCAGAACAGATCCGGGATGAAGTACGTCTGTTGCCCGGTATTTCCCAGGTGGAACTCTTTGGTTCAAGGGATTACGAGATTTCCATTGAGGTTTCCGAACAGCAGTTACGCCGTTACGGCATAACCTTTGATCAGGTCTCCCGGGCGGTGCGACAGTCCAGTGTGAACCTGCATGGCGGAACTATCCGCACCAGGGGCGAGGAGATTCGGGTTCGGACGGTTGGCAGAAAATACACCGGGCAGGAGCTTGCCCATGTAGTTGTACTGGCTGGCCCGGACGGAGAACTGATTACACTGGACAAGCTGGCAACCATTCGGGATGGCTTTACCGAAGATCCGATAACTGCGGTCATTGATGGCACGCCGGCAGTGTTTGTCATGGTGTTTAAAACCACAGAAGAAGACGCACTACACATTTCCAACACCGTGACAGAGTATCTTCGGGTGAAAAAGAAACAGTTGCCGCCAACCATCACCCTGACCGATTTTTATGATAATACCCAGGCACTCAGGGCCCGGATCGATCTGTTGACCCGAAACGGAATCATCGGTATGTCCCTGGTGTTTTTTTTGCTCTGGCTCTTCATGGACCTGCGTCTTTCCTTTTGGGGCGGCATGGGTATACCCATTTCTCTGGCCGGGGCCCTGTTTATCCTCTGGTCAATGGGAGAAACCATCAACATGGTTTCTCTGTTTGGGTTTATTATGGTGCTTGGTATCGTGGTAGATGATGCCATTGTGGTGGGTGAATCTATTTACGTGCATAGAAAATCAGGAGAATCAAAGCTTAAAGCTGCCGTTGAAGGGGTAAATGAAGTGGCCATGCCGGTTGTTGCCGCAGTTATCACCACAGTGGTGGCCTTTATTCCTCTTGGGCATGTCGGCGGTATCATGGGAAAATTTATAGCAATTCTCCCCACGGTTGTTATCTCCTGTCTTATGATTTCACTCACGGAATGTCTACTGCTGCTTCCGGCACATCTCAGCCATTTGCCTGATTTAAATCAGGTACGAAAGCCACGCAATCCTGTGAGCCGGTTTTTAGCAGCCTGTCAGAACTTCATGCAGAGTGGACTTGAGCGCTTTATCAGGGATCGCTACACGCCGTTTCTTGATAAGGTGCTCCACTGGCGCTATGTTGCGCTGGCCGTCGCCCTTGCCGTGTTGATACTTACGTTGGGTCTTGTCCAGGGCGGATTGGTCAAGTTTCAGGTGTTCCCTAAAATTGATGGATTTGTCATTACGTCCACAGTGGAATTTCCCGATGGTACGCCCCCGGAAGTGACTGCCCGTGCCCTGCAGACAATTGAACAGGGATTTTTACGTGTGGCAAAAAGGACCCCGACAACCAGCGGTGAACCGATGATCAAGAAGCGTCTTACCCTTGTCGGACAGACGCTCAGCAACAGAATGGGCCGCAAGGGACCCAATCTCGGGTCGGTCCAGTTTATTCTTCTTGAATCGGAAAAACGCGGTGTGCACTCAAATGACCTGCTCGTTGATTGGGAAAAAGAAATCGGTTCCATTCCCGGAGCAAGGGCCCTTACGTTTGAAGGTTTGTCAGCAGGCCCCGGGGGTGCGGAAATTGAGATATGGCTGCAGGGGTATAATATGGACGATATCCTGGCTGCTGCCGATGATGTGCAGAAGAAATTGCATAGTTTTGAGGGTGTTATCCAGATTCGTTCAGACTTTTCCCCAGGTAAAAATGAACTGCGCCTGAGCTTGAAACCCGAGGCAAGGTCTCTGGGGCTGACTGTTGAAGATCTGGCCAGGCAGGTCAATGCCGGTTTTTTCGGTCAGGAGGCCTTTCGTGTCCAGCGGGGCCGGGATGATATCCGGGTGAAAGTACGGTATACAAAAGAAGAGCGTTCCAGCCTGACCAATTTTGAGCAGATGCGTATTCGAACACCTTCAGGTCAGGAGGTTCCCCTGCTCTCTGTTGCCAATGTCAAGACAGGACCGGGTTATTCCACCATCGTCCGGACAGACGGCCTCAGGCGGGTTGCTGTGACAGCTGATGTCGATCCTAAAAGGGCAAATTCACAGGATGTCTTTGCAGAACTTTCCAAAGGGTTTTTCAAGTCTCTTGAAGATAGCTATCCCGGTCTGCATGTCTCCATGCAGGGGGCCAAGAAGAATATGCGGGAATCTTTTTCAAGCCTCAAGGTTACTTTTCCACTGGCGGTTCTTGGGATTTTTGTCATTATTGCCACCATATTCCGGTCCTATATCCAACCCCTGGTGATTTTGTTTACGGTGCCGTTTGGCATTATTGGAGCTATTCTTGGCCATCTTCTGCTCCATTATGACCTCTCGATGATGTCCATGTTTGGCATGGTGGCCCTGACCGGGGTGGTGGTCAACGACGCCATTGTTCTCATTGAACGCATTAATGAGAACCTTGCAGAAGGGATGGGGTTTTTTGAGGCTATTAAGCAGGGAGGCGCCCGCAGGTTCCGGGCGATTTTGCTCACATCACTGTCTACGGTCGGTGGTCTGGCGCCATTGATTCTTGAAACAGATATGCAGGCCAGATTTCTTATTCCCATGGCCCTGTCTCTGGCGGCAGGTGTTACTTTTACCACGGTTCTTACACTGGTCCTCATTCCCGGCCTCCTGGTCATTGTTAACGATGGCCGGCGGCTCCAGGTGCGGCTCTCAACCGGGGTCTGGCCAGAGCGTGAAACAGTGGAACCTGCGGCTTCACGGCGTCTTGATCGGATGAAATAATGGAGTTGAGCATAAAAAATGAACTATAAGAATGCAGGACATTGTTTGATACCAAAGATCTGGAGGAACAAAATGAGGCAGGTGCTCTTTACCTTGATAGTGAGTAGTTTTTTAATCAACTCCGCCTGGTGCGCTGAAAAGATTCCAGCGTCTGGTCCGGATTTTTCCGGTATAACGGTGCTTGATCTCCAAACGGCCCAGCGGCTCGCTCTTGAGAAAAATCCAGGAATTGCCGCTGCCAGAATGCGATTTGAACAGGCCAGGGCACGGGTGGCACAGGCAACAGGTACCTGGTGGCCAAGCATTGATCTGAGTGGACAGGGCATGCGAACCCGGCGTTCCGATACTGTCTATGACTCTGCTCGTCAACTCAGCGCCATGACCGGGTCGTCTGTGGATCGGCATGTCGAAAGCAGCATGGCAAGCCTACAGGGGAGCTGGGTGTTGTTTGACGGATTTTACAGGTCGTTTTTACAGGACCAGATGGAGTTTGCCGAAAAATCTTTTGCCACGGCCCGGCTTGATAGTCAGCGGCGTCTTGTTTCGGCTGTGGCCGAGGCCTTTCTCAACGCCCAGCTCATAGAAACCAAGGTAAAAATCGCCCAAGCGGATAAAATCTTTTATGAAAAACAGGTTTCTGACGCACAAAGTCGTTTTGAAGCAGGAACCGGAGCGTGGGGAGATGTTTTAAATTTCAAAGTACAGCTTAACTCGGCCCTGACCAGTCTGATGCTTGGCAGCCGGCAGTTTGAAGCGGCAAAATATGGCCTGGCCGCACTTCTTGGTGTGGCAGATGCGGTTTTTCCCAAGAGTTTGCGTCTAGCAGAACTTGATACTGACCAGGCTGTTGATCAGACTCCAGAGGATACAGAGAAGTTGATTGCCGATGCTCTGGCCGCACGTCCTGATCTGAGGAGATTGTCCCTGCAGGTTCAGGAGGCTGATGCTGCCACAGGCAAGGCAAAAGCGCCTTTCTGGCCCAAAGTGCAGCTGGCCGGTGCGCTCAATGGTGCCTCTCAGGACGGATACAGTCTGGATGATGAGGATTTTGGCAATTACATTGCCTTAAATGCGTCATGGAATCTTTTTTCAGGAGGTTCTGACAAGGCAAAACTGTTCGAGGCAAAGCAGAAAAAGCGGGAGGCTGCTTATAATATGGCAGATCTTCGTCATACGGTGGTGTCCGAAGTTCGTCAGTATATTGCCCTTCTTGCCGCTGCAAGAGAGCAGGTTCGCCTGCAGCGGGAAAGTGTGACGCTTGTCAGGGAAAACCGTAAACTGGCCCAGAGCGAGTACGAGGCCGGTGCCTCATCTCTTGTGCGGTTGAATGAGGCCCAGCGGGATTTGACAACCACCTACAGCCGTCTGGCCCAGGCTGTTGTCAGCTATCATCTGGCCAGGCAGCGCCTGCTTGCGGCAACAGGACAAAATCTTGCCCTGTTTACTGCCGCAGTTTCAGGCAAGGAACCGGAGGTCACTGATTAAGGTGGTGGAAATCATCATCGGTAATAGCCGGAACGCCGTAATTTTTGAAGACAACCGTTCCTTTTTTGTCAGCAACCACGACAGTCGGCACCCCCTGAACAGCGTATTTGCGGGAAATATTACCTTCTTTATCAAAAATTACCGGATAGGTCATGCCGGATTTATCCATAAATCGGCGGGCTCTGGCTTCTGAATCGTTGTGAGCGACGTTAATACCGATAAAGGTCATTCCCTTTGTGCCGTATTTATCGACAAGTTTTTTTATTTTGGGGACTTCGCTTTTACAGTTGGGGCACCATGATGCCCAGAAAACGAGCATAATAGGTTTTTTACCAATAACAGTCGAGATGTCGATGTTGTTACCATCCATGTCCTGTGCCGCAAAAGGGATGAGAGGGTCTCCCTGGTTAATGGCCAGGGCTGTAACCGGGAGCAGCAGGAGCAGAACGAAACAGAGAAGGGTGCGGTGTATTGCAATCATTTGAGGTGTTCTCCTAAAAAAGTAGTCAAAAAAAGTGTAACCGGTCAGATGGGGTGCAGCTAAACAGTTACAAAAAAGTGTATTAAATAAATTTCATTCCGGCCTGAATTAAAAAATATTCAGCCAGGATTATCATAAGGATGCCCATGGTTTTTTTAACCATAACCATCCAGTTGCCGGATCGGGGAATGGATGTCATGAGTCCGGAAAAAGTCCCAACGGCCACTAAAATGGTCCCCATGCCAAAGGCAAAAACAAACAATAGCAGCCCGCCAAGCACTGTATTATGCGTTGATGCTACGTAGGCAAGCAGCATGCCAAGCACCGGAGCCGTACATGGACCGGCCACGAATCCTGTTAAAAGGCCGACCAGAAAAGCACCTGGAGCGCCTTTGATTTTTGCGGAAAATTTTGGAGAAATGGTCGGCAGTTGAAAGGCATCAAGCATGGCAATACCCAGGAGCAGGATTATATTGCCAATGATCAGAAAGGTCCATGGGCTGGTGTTGACCGTGCCGAAGAAACGACCAGTGGCTGCCGCAAAAACGCCGAGTCCGGCATAGGTGAGGGCCATACCGCTGACATAGCAGAGCGAGAGAAACAGACCCCTCATTTTTGAGCCGCCGACATTGGCGTTGCCGATGACGCCCGCTGTTATGGGAATCATAGGGTAGACACAGGGCGTGAGGCTGGCCAGCAGGCCGCCGACATACGCAGCCACAAAAGAGAGTAGTAATGATGTCTGGAGATATGTCTCCAGTTGGTTGAGAAAATGTTCCATTGCTTGTTACTATTTATTAATAATTATTCTTTATAGTAGCCACGGAGTAGTAAAAAGTAAATAAAAATGAGCTGTCTTTGGAGAGAGTCCTTGGGGGGCTCGACGGGAGAGCAGGTGGCGGATGTTTTTTGCGTTATCGGGCTAACCAAGCGCAAGTTATTGGGATAGAAGAGTTTTTAGTTGCCGATAAAGAAAAAAGTCCGGTGCAGAAATACTCCGCCCCGGACTCAAGTAGTTTGTCAACTGAGGAAAGAATTTAAAATGAATATTTAACCGTGATCGATGCTACCGGATAGTATTCATACTTATCCAGCTCATCCACGATGTCCTGACGTTTATCTGCCAGCCAGGATTGCAGTTCACTTCTCTGCCCCACACCCCAGGGATCTTCAAGGTGCAGTTCTGAAACTTCCGGTTTCCCCTGGAATAAAACTCCCAGGTCAAGGTTAAATCCCCAGCCCGGTCCGTTCTGATTTGAGCTCCAGCCTATGCCCAGATAAGGTGCCAATGAATTATAGCTCACTGTGCCCTTTACGTGTGCCTGATCAGTAATATAACTGTATTGTTGATACTCTGGGGGAAGAAGGTCATGCCGGTAAACGCCGTCAACATCCACCTCGTTGTTGTTAAGATACAGGCCGCCGGTAAGACGAAATGCATTGGCAAAAGGGTGAAAATCAAGCAGCAGATCAGCGTTAAAAAAAGTGGGTTCAAAATTATAGTCAATACTCTTGATAGTGGTGTCGAAATCAAAGGTAAGGTAGTTGACCCCACCACGGACAGCAAAATATTCTGACATGTTCAAGCCGGCTTCAACACCAACACCCAACGTTCCGCCCTTGATGCCAATGCTGGCCTCACCCGGGGCTGCCAGAGAAGTACTGGCCGGAGCGAGTAAGCATCCCGTCAACAGAAGCATGAAAAAAATGCTCTGTACGCCCCTTAAGCACAGGTATGGTGGATAACGGGCAGAATTTTGAGGAGCATTCTCTGTTTTTTGGGCATTAGTGTTGGTTTTCTTTGTTGCCGAGAAAAAGGGGTTGGGTAGAAAGTTTTTCATAGTTTCCTTTTCGTGAATAATTAGGTGTCAGGATAACTTGAGCAAAGAGCTGCATTGCAGAGGTTGTCTATACGAGTACCTGACCTTACACTTTACCTGATATTTTGTACAAGGGAAAGGATTCCCGGGTTTTCGAGAAAATCGATCCAGCTTGAGATTGTTTTCACAAAGTTCTCTACTGGTATCTGGTATGGGCTCATCTCTTCATCAAACATGTTTTCCAGAGTTATAAGCTCCGGCTCAAGTATCACAGTATAACTGTTGCCATTTATTTCCTTTTCACCGCCATAATTTTTTTTCTTCAGTCTCTTCAGAATTTCTCCGGAGGTCTCAGCTTCCTGAAGATCACTGGCAAGGTAATCAGCCAGGGGAATATGGTCCGGGCTGGTTTGAATACGTGGTTGCTGTTCCTGGTCTCGGTAAAAACGAATGTCAGCGGTCATGGTATATCCTGTAATAATTAAGGGGGCAGAGGAGGCCGGGTCGGTTGTTAGCGGTTCTTGATGTACACTGGATAGGCAGTATTAATATTGCCTCGTCTGTTTAAATATCCCTGAATGGGAAATCCTTTGCCCGAGGGGCCTTCCCATTTTGTTTTGTTGCCGGTCTTTCGATGTTTCCATGCATAAAGTATGGTCTTTACAACCTGTTTTTGACTCATGGAATCAGGGAACAGTGTGGAGAATTTTTTCTTCCATTTCTTGGCACGGGAATCGTAAACTTCGATTTCCGCTGTGTATACACCACTGCGGTTGGGGCGGCCTTTGATTTTTATAAGACGCGCCGTTCGAGGGTCTTTTCCATCCGGACGGGAGTGAAATCCTGTGGGTCTGCCCCGGGAGTTGATGGCTCCTTGAAAGATATGACCAAGATTGATTTCCGGTGTGGTTTTACTCCATTTATGGCTGCCGCCGGAGCGTCCGAAAAGCTGCCCCCCAAAGACGAGGGAAAGCACCATGGCCACCAGGATGATTCCTTGCTTTGTGAGGTTTTTTTTATTTATTCTCATGTTTCACCGTCGTAATTTTTCATACCATTTTCCAGACCGATAAGGGCTGCGCCGATGGCGTTTCCCACCTCGTAATGATCAGGGAATTTGACCGTTGTCTGCAGGCTTTTGGCAACACCTGGCAGGAAAGAACGGGCCGCAGCACCGATGCCTATGATTGGTATTTTTAGAGAAAAGTTTAAGGAAAAAAGCTCATTATCCCGACGATTCAGAAAAGGTGTTCCCTGATTATCCGGCCAGATTTTTCGACCAAGATAATCCAGAATGATCGTTTCAATGACTTTTTCTGTCTCTCTTATAACCTGCCTGCAAAAAGTTGTCACATCAAGACCCAGCGCTGAGGATAAAATCTCTGCTCCGGCACGGGCCTGTTGAGTATCGCCTATATCCAGTTGCCCAAGGACATGCAGGGCATCTGTCGGGGTGAATCCGGCCAACTGTATCTGCTGCAGATAAACCAGATGTTCAAGTCGTTTTTCAAGAACCACGCCTGACAACGAAGTCTCCTCTGCCAAAACTTTCGGACTTGCCGGACTCTGCTGCAACCGGGTCAGGATTTCATCTCCGGCTATAATTGTCTCGTCGAGATCGGTAACCGGTAAGACCAGAGAATTACGTAGTCCCAAGCCAAGCCACTGGGCGGGGTCTGGCAGTTTCGGCGTCATTGCCAGGGGCTGGACCCTGGTCGTCTGCAGGGTGAGCTGTTTGTCCGGTGAACAGAGCACATGGGAGTCTCCGCCTCCGCCTGCTGTAAACATGTCGATGGCTTCCACATGGGTTTGCCACCTGCCTATGAGGCAGCCTTCCGGGCTGAGAACAGGCCGGCCTTCCCGGATCATGCAAACGTCGGTCGTGGTGCCGCCTACATCAACAATCAACGCTGTCGGTGCTCCGGCAGTACAGCCGAAACTGGCCGTTGCCGCCGGGCCGCTGGCCATGGTAATGGCTGCCCGTTC
>JALXCX010000369.1 GCA_026990725.1 Desulfobulbaceae bacterium | reverse complement strand
GAATTTACAGGAAATAGGGTTGGGGCCATGGGAGGGTAAAACCAGGGAAGAGGCCAGGGCAACCCATCCTGAACAGTACAATTTTTTCTGGAATCATCAGGACATGTTTGCTCTTCAGGGCGCAGAAACCTATGCCCGGTTGCAGAATCGCGTTGTCAGGGAGATAAATGGTATTTTTCTACGGGAAAAAGGAAAGCAGATCCTGGTCGTTTCCCACTGGATAGCCATCAAAGTAGCCATTGCCTTTTATGCGTCCATTTCCCTGGCCCGGCTTTCAACCATTCCAGACCCGGGCAATGGCTCTTATTCCGTGCTCACCCGGTTGGGTAACGGGGAAATACTTGCAGAAGAGTTTGCAGGGAAAAAGGGCGATGCAATAGAGATTCCAACCCTATAACGGATCGAAAGGAAAACAGCCAGGCCCGACAATGCATCCTGCGGCCTGATTTTGGTTCAAGGGAAGACCAATGTGTTGGTTATGACAATGAAAAAATTACTGCTGACTATATTTCTGCTTCTGCTGCCCTGTGTTTCTTTTGGGGAAGGAATTTCCCTTTTTGCAACAGATGGGTGCAGTGTTTTTCCAGATGGCACTCCTGCCCATAAATCATTGTGGGCCCATTGCTGCATAGCGCATGATATAGCCTATTGGCAGGGCGGTACATATGACCAACGGCTTGCCGCCGACAAGCAGCTTGAACAATGTGTTGCCCAGGTCGGTGAACCTGAAATCGCCCAGTTCATGCTGGCCGGAGTTCGGGTTGGCGGGTCTCCGTATTTCCCGACAAGTTACCGCTGGGGCTATGGATGGCCTTATCCCCGTGGATATAAAGCATTAACAAAGGATGAAATAAAACAGGTCCAGCAGAGTCTGCAGTCACTTGAGTTGTTGATTAAAAGTATTTTACAGCAACTCAGCGACAGGTGAAAAAATAGTTATCTCCCACTTCTTCCGGCCCCTTTTGCGCTTTCATTCAGTTACAGGTTTTCATCGCCTTTTGGCCCCAGTGCATTTAACTCATTTACAATGACATGATTTATTGCAAAGTAATGATGCCGCTTATCGGTGTAAGGTTGTTGCCGGCGTCGCCGTTGATTTCCATATACAAATAATAGGAATATTGGGAATTATCGACGACTTCGGCACCCGGGCTAATGCTGGTCGTTGTTTTTGTGAACGGTGTTGTACTTGCTTCAGCTGCGGAGGTGCTGGTATCCGCAATGCTTGTACCATCTGAACGATACAGATACACGGAGTCGCCATACGTTGCAGTATTATCACAAATTACAGCAGTAAACGCGGTGATAGTTGCTCCATCCGGAAGTTGCACAGGTACTGTCAGAAATTCACTTCCACCTGCCGTTGCATAGCGACCAACGGAATCACAGATCAGTCCTTGAGCTGTCGTTACAGAAGATGTCCTGGGAATACCCCCCAAGGAACTCACGGACACAGACTTCCAGTTACCAGGGCCACTTTTACTTGTATTGAGAGGAATCACCACCACCTTATTAGCAGCATAGGTGGGGAGTGCCACCAAGACAAGTGCTACCACACAAAAAAGCATAAAAATTTTTTTCATTTTTCCCTCCAGATGTACCATCTTTTTTAAGGTTAGCGATCAGGGCTGTTCATGCTGAAGCAAAGAACAACATCTGTTTATCACTTTGAGAAAATAAAAATAGCCGGGGCATTATACTTTTGCAGTAACCAGGCTCTCTAGCTTTCCGTCCCTGTCTTGCAACAGGTTTGACCTTCTCTTAATATTTTACTCTTTAGTTAAGATAATCACATCTCAAAGGAGAAGTCAATCTGATGGTTGAGAAAATAGGGGACAGTAAAATAGGGGACAGTAAAATAGGGGGACATGATATTTATTGGTTAATTCAAACGGTGTTAGCATAAAATTAAATGATATCCTGTCTCCTTTATCCCTATCAATTTTGATAAGCCACAAGAGTGTGTATCCCTTGTCTAACTGATTGGTTATCGATTTTATGATAAAACCACGGAATTTCCCCGCAAAGTGCTTAGAGTAACAGATAGGGCAAAATATGGTAGATTCAAGCGAAACAAAATGATACGAGAATACTGTCCAAGAATTGCATTTTTGAGTCTGCACTTACCTGGTCAGGATTGAAGAATTTTTGAAAAATAAGCACAGCCAAATGTGTGATATTTTGGCCATTATTTTTCACCCTTCTGAAGGGTTGGGCAGGTAGCCTTCTCATGAAAAAGTGAGATACAAGACTTCGAAAGGGCATTCTTGGACAAGCTTCTGGCTCATTGGCAGCGTTGATTGCATCAAAAAAGGAGAATGTCGATATGCAGGCACGTGGATCCCTTATGATAGAACATCGTCTGATTGAACGAATGCTTTCAAGCATTAAGAATATCCTAACGAAAATCGAGTCAAAACAAAAAATAGACCCTGTTTTCGTAGACACAGCAGTTGATTTTATCCAGATGTACGCTGACAGGACACATCATGGGAAGGAGGAAGATATTCTCTTTCGCGAATTGGAAAAGAAATCGATGTCTGACGAAGATCGGCAAATCATGGCGGAATTAACTAGGGAGCATGCCTTTGGTCGGCAAACAACCAGGGCACTTATCGAAGCCACCAGCCGTTATCGGAATGGTGATGCGGCTGCTCTGCCTGACATTTTTGAAAAGCTTCAAATTCTTGTTGAGTTTTATCCAAAGCACATCGAGAAAGAGGACAAGGTGTTTTTTCCATCATCCAAGGCTTATTTTACTGATGAAGAAGACCAGGCCATACTGGCAAAGTTTCTGGAGTTTGATCAAAAGATGGTTCATGAAAAGTATATATCCGTGGTTGAAAGTTTTGAGAAACTGGCTAGTGCCTATCCGTAAATGGCTTTTTCTACTAACCCTGTGTTGCCATAAAAAGTTAATCGCTGGGACAAATAGGGATAAATAGGGGACATAATACTGATTAATTCGGGGGCCTACGGACTTTTAATCCTTGCGGGCAGGAAAAGGAGAGCATTTGCTCGCAAATATCCTTTAAGCTTTGCTGTATGGAGGGAGCCGGAGCCTCTACCGGGGCGTTTACAGAAGAGTTAAAAAAGATTATTAAAAACAGAGTTCTTGTCTGTTGTTTTTTCATTTCTGTGCACCCCGGAGTTTGTTTGTGAAACTGGTTACGCGGTATGCCCTTGTTTTTATGCTTGCTTTGGGAGCGCCTTTTTTCTTTTTTGGGGGGCCTGGGTATTGTTCTTCCCGGTCATTTAAAAATGCGTGGGATTTGGGCCATGTCCTTTTTTTTACTCTTGCTGCTGTCGGGTTATCTGATTTTTTTTCCAGCCGGAATGAGCAACTTTCAATTGGGGCGATTTTTTGGAGGGTTTTTCTCATTGTTTTTTGTGTCGGCCTGGTGGTGGAGTTTGTGCAGGGGTTTCTTCCGGGCCGGTCAGCCAGTGGGTTTGATATTCTACGAAATCAGTTTGGAGCATTTACCGGTTTAACAATTTTTTTTTCCAGGATGAGGAAGCTGCCTCATTGGTCTGTCGCTAAACTGCAGGCAGCAGTGCTGGTTTTGCTGCTTATACTGCTCTGGCCGTTGACCAGAGCCATGATAGACGAAAAGCGGGCAGCCCGGCAGTTTCCTGTGTTGTCTGATTTTGAAACCCGTTTTGAACAGAGGCGCTGGAAGAATGTAAGTCAGCTGAAAATCGTTGACGAACCGGTTAGGCATGGGAAGAAATCCCTGCGGGTACAGCTTACAACCAGTCGGTATTCCGGGTTGAAATTGTTCTATTTTCCCCATGACTGGAGCCGGTATAATATTCTGCATTTTAGTATTTATAAAGCTGATGATCAGGAAATGGTGCTTTATGGTAAGATTTACGA
>JALXCX010000368.1 GCA_026990725.1 Desulfobulbaceae bacterium | reverse complement strand
TCTCTGGCCACTTCATGCTCACCTGAGGAAAAAAAGAAACATCCCTTGCAGCGCAGGTTACAGCGGTCTGTTACATCATAGATGGAACTACGGATATTGAGCTTTGATATTTTTTTATATCTGGCGTACCAGTGGTCATCGAGCAGGGAACTGACGGTTATCATGGTTTTGTTCAGAGGGTAAGGGTTTGTGTTTGTTGTAACTATTCAGGTATCAGCACAATGCTGGCATAACCTGTGGCCTGTAACTGTTCAGATGTGCTCCATGGTGCGGTAAGCAGGCCAACGAACTATAGCCCGTCTATGTGAGGAGGCCTGATCGCCGCACCATGGGGTGCAGCTGAATAGTTACTGTTTGTTTTGCTTTCAGGATCATTTGTTGTCATCCCGGGCAGGTGGTGTCACCGCCGTTTCACAGAGATTCTTTCCTTTTTCATAGCCCATAATCCAGACCGCAAGGTAGGTGTCCACATAATCAAGCCAGGCCTTGAAGTGTTCCGGGCTGTCGGCATGGCGATACATGCGGGCAGTGACCACTGCGCTTCCTGCCGCGTAATGACGACAGTCGGCACAGTCTGTATCGGGCACGCAGCAGGCAGCGTCCCGGTCCCAGGCAAGATCTGTGCGGTACTGGCGAAATGATCGGCCAAGGCCGACTGCAGAAGAAGGATTCATGCGCGGGTATGAACAGCCGTACACATCATGCAGGCCAAGAGCATGGGTATGGGCAACAATATTATAATGTGAATAGATGACAGTTTCGGGAAACTCCTCAAGCAGCGCTGTCATGGTGTCCCGGGTGCGGGCAAGGGTTTCGGGAGTGTGCCGCAGAGGGCCTTTGTAACCGACCGGGGAGGAAAACATGTTAAAGGTGATTGTCTGGCCGTTGTCGGCCAGCATGCGGGTGACTTCGCGGGCCTCATCAATATTGACCGGGGTAAAGGTGTAGACAAAAATTGCCCGGGGATCATCCTGGTAATTGGCTATCTGCCGGCTGAGCATGTTCTCGGCCTTGCGTATTTCGGCACTGGTCTGGTCGTTGCCCCACACTGAAATATGGAGTCTGTAGCCGATATCTTCGGGCATGGCCTTGATGCCGTTTGTGGCTATGGCGCCCAGGTCAATGGTTTGATAACAGGCCCGGCAGAGCTCAGGCACCAGCGAGGGCTCAGCCCCGGCCAGCACGACAAAGGTAACGCCCCGCTCTTTTTCCGCGAGAAAGAGTTTTTTCCAGTCATCGGGATTGGGGTTGTCGGTGGTGAACTGTTTATCGCCGTTAAAATAATAACAGCCCTCGCAGCGAACATTACAGCGGCTGGTCATGTCATAGGTGGACTCACGCAGGAAAAAATATCTGCGTACTTTCTCAAACCGCTCACGTATGACAGGATCGGCAAGAATGTCTGAAAATTTATACTCTTTGTTCTCCACGTCTGTCTGCCCCTGTTGTCCTATTTCTCGTTGATCTTCTCGGTAATGTACCGGGCAATGATGTTGACCGTGGTCAGCTTGGGATAATCATCTTCATCAATGCGGATACCGTATTCGTCTCTCAGTACAAGGGCAATGGTGGCCAGGTCCATGCTGTCGATGCCGATTTCGTCCACCAGGTCAAGATCCGGATCAAAGGTATCTGGCGTAACATCTTCAAGCTTCAACTCATTGATAATGATTTCTGCGATGCGCAGCGTTGTTTTGGCAATTTCGTTTTCCATGGTTACTCTTCTCTTTTCTGCTTTGTTGCGGCCGATACATCAGGAGCCGTCAATCTGGTTGGGTCATCGTCATGATACCGGAGCTGACCAGTTCATCTCTGTCGGTTGTCATGCGAAATGAATACGAATTATTTTTTTTTGGGACTGCCGTTATCGTCAGCATGTCACCGGGGCTGATCCGTTTTCTAAATTTTACCCGATGCACACCCCTGACAACATATTTCTTGTCAAACAGGCAGGCAAGGACATCGGCCACCATGGCCAGCTGGCCAATGCCCGGCAGGGTTGGATCGCCGGGGAAATGACCGTCAAACCACGGGGAATCAGCCGGCACGCTCGCCCTGGCTGTCAGGATGTTCTTGTCTGATTTTTGTATTGTTTCAAGACTGTACCACATAAGAGGAAGACCTTTGTCTAAAATCAGATGACATCAAGATAATCCCGGAAAAAATGTATCTACCACCAAATGACAAAACCTACAACCAGCGGGATATTTTTTTAGCGTATCAAATACTCCCAGAGCGGCCCGGAGTATCCCTTCTCAAACATCCGCTTCACCGTAGCCGCTGCTTTGGCACCGCCGGAACCGGCAATCCAGTTTATCCGCTCGTTGGCCCGTTGCTCCACAAGCGCTTCAATTGTTGCAAGCGAGATGGCTTTTGGCCGGTAGTACACAGGTTCAAGCAGGCTGCTGTTTTTTTGGATTTGACCTTCCTGCAGGGCTATGGAGTATATTTCGGTGTGGGGATATATCCGGATGCCGGTGAAAAAGAAAAACACAGACTTTTTCAGCTGTTCAATATTGTCCAGGCTCTTGTTGAGCGTTTCTCCGGTTTCTCCCGGGCCGCCCAGTAAAAAGTAATGGGCCACATGCAGCCCGGCCTTTACCGCCTGTTCATGGGCCGCAAAGACATCCTGTATGGTAAAGGGCTTCCGATAGGTGGCAAGCATCTGACCAGACATTGCCTCGGTACCAAATTCAACATGGCTGAGTCCGGCATCGGCCATTTTGTTAAAATATTCACAGGGGAGTTTGCGGGGGGCAAAAAAAGCACCCCATGGGATGTTCACACCGGACCGTTTGAGGGCTGCGGCCACCCGCAGGCTGTGCTTGATGTCGGAGTTAAAGGTGGAATCTGTGATAAAAAAATATTTTGCCCCGTTTTTTTGCAGGGCAAGGGCTGTGTCAGCGATTTCATTGGGATCAAAAAAACGGTGTTTACGCCCTTCAATATGTGGATAGGGACAGTAAATGCACTGAAAGCTGCAGCCCCGTTTGGTCTGCAGGTTGAGCATGCCGCCCTTTTGCAGATAATAATTAAAATGCTCAGCCTGGTTATCAACCACTCGGGCGGGGGTTCCCTGCCAGGGGCTGGGAGGGTTTTTTGTCCGATTCTTTGTGAGCAGGCCCGGCATATCGCCCGGGTCCTGACCACGGGCCAGGGCATCCACCAGCAGGCCAAAGCGTTCGCCTTCGCCGATGATGCCGTAATCGGCATCAAGTTCTCTGAAGATCTCTTCCGGCAAGATGGTAAAGCCGGCCCCGCCGCAGACAATCACCGCGTTACTTTTTTCCTTGATGGCGCGGACAAATTCACTGTACTGCCGGATGAAATAGAGTGGTTCCCCGGCATCTGTGTTGTCAATATTTCTACAGGTTATGCCGATGATTTCCGGCTGGTACCCGGCCAGCAGCTCGTAGAAATCATCTTGTGAAACAACGTTGAGGTCAACTATTTGTACCTCGTGCTCCCTGCCCACAGACGCAGCCACATAGTCAAGGCCAAGCGGATAAACAGGGTAGGGAACCGTGAGCGTATTGGGCGAGATTAAGAGAATTCTCATAAACGGTAACACTCCATGGCTGTCACGGTGTTACCCAGTCCCAGGATAAGCACCCCGCCCCGCAGGGATGCGTTTTTGCCGCTTTTTGTAAAAGCGGCGGGGATTGTCCCTGTTCTGACAATATCAACTGCAATGGCAGCTGCAACGGCCGAAGCCGAGGCAAACTGGCCTGTGTATTTCCGGTAGTCCACAACAGGAGTGTTTTCGCCCGCAATATCCTGGAATTCCTGGAGCTGGCAATCTGCCTGCCTGCGGTTTGCCGCCGGAATGCCCGCAAGAATCAAATCAAAGCGCGTGCCAAGACGCTCTTTGCCGCCAAGGGCCTGGACAAGTGCTGCAA
>JALXCX010000367.1 GCA_026990725.1 Desulfobulbaceae bacterium | reverse complement strand
AGGACGCCTCGCATAGACGGGCTATAGTTCGTTGGCCTGCTTGCCGCACTATGGAGCACATCTGAACCGTTACAGGCCCTGGATATGCCAACATTGTGCTTGTAGCTGAATAGTTACAAAATATTTTTAATCATGATATTTAAAAGGTACTCTGTATAGATATTGTTTCCAATATATTTTCCGGGAACCTAACTCTTTGTTTGCTTTTTTTCAGGTGATGTATTAATATTTAGTATTCTTACATTCTGGGCGCTGAGCGCCTTTTTTTGCGTTGAAATATAAGTTCGGGGGGTAGAAGGCAGGTGCTTTCAGGTATCAAGAGTGACCTTCTTAAGGCGGGTAAAAGCGAAGGGTGTATAACTTTTCAACTCTTAAATGAGTTGTTGCCTGAAAAGGTAAAAGATCCCGGAGCTATCGAAGAGTTATTTGATTTTTTGGGCGAGCACAATATTGAAATTGTGACTCAGGGAAAATCAGGAAAAAGGAAAACGCTTTCCGGTGAAAACTGGACAGGAAAGAGTGAGGATGAGGAATCATTAAATGACACTCTTCCCTCGACTGAGGAGCATGACTCCGAAGAGACGACAACAACGTATCTTCGGGAGATGGGACAGTTTGATCTGTTGACTCCAGAGGAAGAAGCCAAGTATTCCAAGACAATTCGTGAAGGGTTTAATGCAATTATCACGGCTATCCGGGAAGACGACTCTGAAACGACGGAAATAAGAATGCTGGTCGAACGAATTGATCTCTGGCAACGTCGCGATCCTTCGTTAAAGCCAAAAAAACAGCAGCTTAATTACATGAGGCATTGTGTTAAAATCGCCAACTGTAAGTACGAAGATAAGAGTCAGCTGTTTCAGCTCAATACCAAACTTGAGGCATATAACCGTTCCATTGAAATAGCCAAGGATGCCATGATCCGGGCGAATCTTCGCCTTGTCGTCTCCATTGCCAAGCGATATATGCATCAGGGGTTGACTCTTGCAGATCTTATACAGGAAGGCAACCTTGGGCTTATGCGGGCTGTTTTCAGATTTGATTATAAGAAAGGAAACAAGTTTTCTACTTATGCTTCCTGGTGGATCAGGCAGGCCATAACCCGGGCTATTCTTGATAAAACCCGAACGATCAGGTTACCTGTTCATTTTCTTGAACTAAGAAGCCAGTTTTTTAAAGCTTTTTATTCTTTGCTGAAAGAACTTGGCCGGGAGCCTACTCCGGTCGAAATAGCAGAAATGACGGATTTGCCCATGGATAAAATCCTGGCAATTCTTGAGGCTTCCCGGGAACCGATTTCCCTTGAGACTCCGGTTGGTGATGATGATTCAACCCTGGGAGACTTTTTAGAGAATCAGGAGTCTGAATCACCTTATGATGCTGTGCAGAATCGAGAGCTTTCCAGCCGGGTGACAGACGTTTTGTCAACGCTGACAGATCGCGAGGAGAAAATTATCCGTCTTCGTTTTGGTATTGGTGAAAAGGCAGAATATACACTCGAAGAAATAGGCAAACAGTTTAATGTCTCCCGCGAGCGGATTCGACAGATTGAGAAAAAGGCATTAAACAGGTTGCGGCATTCAAGTCGGCGTGAAAAGCTCAGGTTTTTTCTCGACTAGATAGGTAGTTTTTTGCCCCTTTCTTTCTGAAAGGGGCTTTTTTTAGGTATAATGCATTGTTGTTTCCTGTCTGTTTGCGGCGGGTCAGGTCATTTCTTCTACCAAAAATTCTCTATGGATTCATTTATTGAACAGGCAGGTCTTGCCGATATTCAGGCTAAGGTCTTAGCGGATGAGCGGCTCACTCTTGAAGACGGTCAACGTCTTTTTGAGAATTCAAATATCCTTGCTGTTGGCTATCTGGCAAATATTGTCCGTGAACGCAAAAATGGCAATAAGGCCTATTTTATTTATAATCAGCATATAAATTATTCTAATATCTGTACAAATCTCTGTAAGTTTTGTGCTTTTGGCAAGGAGAAAGGACATAAACAAGCTTATGAGATGAGTATTGAGGAGATTAAAGAAAAGGTCCGTGAGCGGCTGGACGAACCCATTACCGAAATTCATATGGTTGGCGGTATTCACCCTGATCTGCCATATTCGTATTACCTTGATGCCTTGCGTGGGATAAAAGAGGTCCGTCCGGAAGTGCATATTCAGGCGTTTACCTGTGTTGAGATTCAACATCTGGCCGATCTGGCCGGGAAATCTGTTGGTGATACCCTTGAAGAGTTAAAGGAGGCCGGACTGGGATCCATTCCAGGTGGTGGAGCCGAGGTGTTCAGTCCGCGTATCAGAGAAATCACCTGTGAACGTAAACTCGACGGCGAGGGGTGGCTCAGGGTGACAAGAGCAGCGCACGAGCATGGTCTGCATACAAACGCGACCTTGTTGTACGGGCATATTGAAACCATTGAAGAACGACTGGAACATCTTGATGCCCTGCGGAAAACTCAGGATGAAACCCATGGATTTCTTGCCTATATTCCTTTGGCCTTTCATCCCAAAAATACTGAAATGTCCGAACATTCCCGAACCACAGGCATTGACGATCTGAAAAACATTGCTGTTGCCAGATTGATGCTTGATAATTTTCCACACGTCAAGGCTTACTGGGTAATGATCGGGCCTAAACTGGCTCAGGTTGCTCTTTCTTTTGGCGCAGATGATATGGATGGCACTGTAAAGGAAGAAATCATTACCCATATGGCAGGCGGGGAGAGCGAACAGGCCCTTGGCCATAAAACATTGATCAAGTTGATAAAAGAAGCTGGTCGAGATCCAATTGAACGAGATACCTTGTACAAGGTACTTGAGAAATTTTAAGTTCATGCAGAAAATAATTGATAAAGTTGCAGCGGGTAACAGAATTTCCGGTGATGAGTTTCTTCGCCTTGGCCATGAGGCCGGATTACATGAGTTGGGTTTTCTGGCACATTCTCTTTGCAAAAAGAAACATCCCGATCCTGTAGTAACGTATGTCATTGATCGGAATATAAATTATACAGACATCTGTATCTCGGCCTGTAAGTTCTGTGCTTTTTTTAAAGCACCCGATGATCCTGAAGGATCAGTGCTTAGTCAAGACGAGCTACTTGCAAAAATTCGTGAAGCGCAGGAATTGGGAGGCACCCAGATTCTTTTGCAGGGTGGGCTTCATCCTGACAAACCTCTTGCGTATTATGAAGATATGCTCAGGTTTATAAAGGAAACCGGAATTCATGTGCACGGGTTTTCTCCGCCTGAGATCGACCATTTTGCCGAGATTTCTGGTTTCAGTACAGAAGATGTCCTGCAAAGGCTTATGGCTGCCGGGCTTGATTCCATGCCCGGAGGCGGTGCAGAGATCTTAAATGATCGGGTAAGAAATCTTCTAGCCCCCAGAAAGTGTACGGCAGACAGCTGGATTCACATTATGGAAGAGGCGCATAACTTAGGTCTGCGGACAACGGCCACCATGATGTTTGGTCATGTCGAGACTCTCGAAGAGCGTCTTGAACATCTTCAGAGATTGCGTGATCTGCAGGATCGGACCGGGGGCTTTACAGCCTTTATTCCCTGGCCTTTTCAACCCGATAATACAGCACTTGCAGCAGGTGTTCAGATCAAAAAAACAAGCGGGTTTGCCTATCTTCGCATGCTGGCTCTGTGCCGGATATTTCTTGATAATTTTGATAACATACAGGCATCATGGGTTACCCAGGGGCCAAAGATAGCGCAGATTTCCCTGTTTTTCGGGGCGAATGATTTCGGGTCGACCATGATTGAGGAAAATGTTGTGGCCGCAGCCGGTGTTCATTTTCGTCTGTCAGAGCAGGAAATTCAACGGCTTGTCCTTGATGCCGGCTTTGAACCCCGTCAGCGTTTGATGGATTACACTCTCGTCTGAGTTGTTGTGG
>JALXCX010000366.1 GCA_026990725.1 Desulfobulbaceae bacterium | reverse complement strand
GTCTGGCTCTTTGTCGCGCCGGAACCGAGACTGGCCTTTGCCCTGACTGCGGGTATTGCCGTACTTGTCATTGCCTGCCCCTGCGCACTCGGGCTGGCAACACCCATTGCGGTCATGGTCGGCACCAGCCGGGCTGCTGAACTCAATATTTTGATTCGTAACTCGGATGGCCTGCAGACCGCGGCAACGCTCAACCATCTGGTGGTCGATAAGACCGGCACTCTGACCATGGGTAAACCTGCTGTTACTCATATCTATCCGGCTGGCAGGCAGGAAACGGCAGAACTGCTGCAAATGGCGGCAAGCCTTGAGGCCGGATCGGAACATCCTCTGGCCCAGGCCGTACTCGACAGTGCCCGGGAAAAAGATCTGTCTCTTTTACCCCTGGAAGATTTTACCACTGTTCCGGGCCGGGGCGTACAGGCCGGGATCAACGGCCAAATCTGTTTTCTGGGCAATCATCATTTTATTGTGGAGCAGAATCTTTCCCTGCCGGAGAAGTTGGAGAAAATTGCCGGCAAACAGGCAGCCTCCGGGGCAACGCCCATCTGGCTTGCCACGCAACATGGTGTGCAGGGGGTAATTATTCTGCAGGATCCTGTTCGTGAAGACTCTGCCCGGGCGGTCAGCGCCCTGCAAAAACAGGGGGTGAAGGTGGTGATGTGTACTGGTGACAACCGGGCAACAGCAGCGGCTGTTGCCGAAAAACTGGGTATTGATGAGGTTCACGCAGAAGTGCTGTCCGAAGATAAGCTCAAGGTTGTCCAGGCGCTGCAGGAACAGGGATACAAGGTTGGTATGGTGGGTGATGGCGTCAACGACGCGCCAGCCCTTGCCCAAGCTGATACCGGTTTTGCCATTGGCTCGGGAACAGATGTGGCCATAGACAATGCCGACATCACCCTTGCCGGTGATTCGCTGGCCCATGTCTCGGTGGCCATTGGTATTTCCCATGCCACAATCCGCAATATTAAACAGAATCTGTTTGGCGCCTTTCTCTACAACGTCATCGGCATCCCGCTGGCCGCGGGCGCCTTCTACCCCTTTACCGGCTGGCTGCTCCAACCGATGTTTGCCTCGGCAGCCATGGCCCTCTCTTCGGTCACCGTGGTGACCAACGCCAATCGGCTGCGGTTTTTTAAACCCGATGTGTAGCAGGTTTCTATTGTCCTGCGATTAAAGACAGGCCCGAAATTTGGACATACCGGGGATCAGCGTGAGGGCGATTGGGCAGCTTCTCAGAAAGTTGCCTGGTTTTCGACCTGCTGGCATGGCTGCCTTGATTGAATTTCTTCCAGTCATAGTTGTTTTGCAGGGTATAAATTTCGTGCAATTTTATAGGAAACCAAAAAAAATGTGGTATATTATTTTTTCGTCAAAGACGAAGAGCAGCACACTGGGTTACCCGTTCTCTTGTTATTTAAATTTTTGCCATGAATTATCTCCACGTCCGGAAGTTGTTGTTGGGCAAGGTCGTTCGGTGAATTTATGAAGAGAGCACAAAATTTATTTCATGAAAATACATGCTATCCGCTTCTGATCGAGTAGGCGGTCCGTCCCAATACTTGCCATAACTGCCCAATTTTTAAGATATTTCCGATTGACACCCCATCTGTCATGGAGTACCCATATTTTTATTGTTTATACGATGTCGTCAGTTGAATGCAGGAGTTGGATGACGCTGATGGCACTTATGTCTTCCGTATCTTAGACGATCCGGATTTTTGACTTATCTGCTTTCTGAAAGCAAGTTTTTGTAATTTTTGTAATTCAATATGCACGGTGCGGTTGCTTATGACCTGTCTGCAGCTGGTTTTGATGCGCCTTAATGGAAAGCCGTCGTCTAATCTAAACTCAGAAGGAGGAAAAATTCATGCCGAACAATCTGAAACGTTTACTCATGGCAGCAGTCCTGTCCGTCGTTTTATTAGGCTCGGTCGCTGCAATGGCTGATGTGAAAATTGGTTTTCTGGGCGGTTTTACCGGTCCGTCCAAAAATTTGACACCTTCAATGTACAAAGCGGCGAAGCTGGCAATCAACCACGTCAACAAGCAAGGCGGAGTGTTGGACGGCCAGCAAATAGTCCTGCCCTATGCGGATACCACTTGCGGAAAGGCTGCTGCAGCCGTAGCTGCGGGTGCCAAGTTAGTGAATGAAGAGAAGGTTGTAGCTCTGGTCGGTGGACTCTGCTCGGGTGCGACCATTTCAGCAGCCAAAGATGTGGGTATACCTGGCGGCGTTACCATGGTGTCACCTTCTGCAACTTCTCCGGTTATCTCAAACCTGGATGATCATGACCTTGTATTTCGGACGGTCCCTTCAGATGTTTATCAGGGGAACGTCATGGCGCACCTGTTGTTGTCTAAGGGGATCAAGAATATTGCCATTACCTACGTTGACAATGATTACGGTAAAGGATTGGCCAGTGCCCTTGTCGATAACTTTACTGCCGCAGGCGGTAAGATCGCCGCAAATCAGGGTCATGTTGAGGGGAAAGACGACTATACTCCCCTGATTAATAAACTTGCTTCATCGGGGGTCAACACACTGGTTGTGATAGCCTACGCCAACGGCTCGGGCAAGACGATACTCCGCCAGGCAGTATCAGCAGGGGGATTTAATCAGTTTGTGGGTGGTGACGCAATGGTCAACAATATGTTGATCACAGCTATCGGCAGCGATAAACTCCGGGGTATGATTGCCATCAAACCGGGCCGGTCGGAGTCCAACGGCGCTCGTGAGTTTACCCGGCTGGCGTGGAAGGCAAGTATAAATCCGACAGCAACGTTTGCTGCCCAATCCTATGACGCGGCGTTTTTACTGGCATTAGCAATTGAAAAGAATGGTAAGGCCGAGCGTGCCGGACTGAGCAAGGCTTTGCGGGACGTGGCTTCTCCTCCGGGGGTGGTTATTCTTCCGGGTGAATGGCAAAAAGCAAAAGCCCTGATCAAAGCCGGAAAATCGATCAACTATGAGGGAGCTGCCGGCAGTCTTGATTTTGACCCGGCAGGAGATGTCTCCGGTGTGTTCATCGAGATGGGGGTTAATATGAGGGAAGGCTCTTTTATCGAATTTGGGCAGGTGCAATAAATTTTTTCAAACCTTGGATGAAACCGAGCAGCTCAAAATCTGGATTGTGATTAGGAGAGGTCTGATTCTCCGATGTTTTAACGTAAAGCCAAGAAGAGAGGCAAATAATGACGGATACAATAATAATCGGTATAGATGGCTCGGATATAAGTCGTCGTGCTGTACAATATGCGCTAACCCAGGCCAAAATGACCAATGCCAAGTTGGTTCTGGCGTACATCATCGAGTGGTCGCCCTATTCTTTCCAAACAGCGGAGGAGAACGAAGAGCGGCATATGCGGCGGGAAGAGGAGATCCAAACCGCACAGGAGCGTATATTGAATCCGATGTTGAAATCTCTTGAATCTGAAAGCGTTGCGCTTGAAGGCGTTGTGCGCCACGGCCAGGTGGCCGATGCCTTGCTTTATATAGCCAAGAAGCAGAACGCCAATTTGATCGTCGTGGGACGGATTGGTCAGAAAAATATAAAGACTGCGATTTTTGGCAGTGTCGTCTCCAAGCTGATACAGCTCAGTCACATTCCGGTAACCATTGTGCCATAGCCGGCCCAAGCAGCAACCATCAGTTTAATCAAAACAAAGCGAGGATATTCGAACATGAAGAAGAAATCTTTTGTGATGGGGGCCTTGGTATTTTTGCTCCTCATGTTGATGCCGATAATGGCCTTTGCAGGAGAGGCGGGCAGTGGTTTTGATGAGATCGTAAACAAAGTATTTCACAGCGTGCTAGGGCCGTTTGTCTCCCTGGTTTTTTTCTCAGTAACGATCAACGGAGTCAGTTTTCCATTGATCGTTGCCTGGTTGCTTATCGCTGCCATTGTGTTGAGCAT
>JALXCX010000365.1 GCA_026990725.1 Desulfobulbaceae bacterium | reverse complement strand
GGGCAGTGGTTCTGTTTGCGGGAGGGAGTTGAGACAAGAGGAGTTTCTGCAGGATATTTCCGGAAAATAGAAAATCCTGCAGAAGATTCAGGCTGTGCCATGTAGGAGGTTTAAGCTATTTCGTATACCTGATGGAGTTTAGGCATCTCAACAGTTGTGTTTTTGAGCAGAGCGGAAAAAGCCGTCATGGCCTCTAGTTCGCCGTGTACCAGGAACGTCTTTTCCGGGTCGCCTATCTGGGTATGCCAGGCAAGGAGGTCATCCTGGTCGGCGTGGGCTGAGAATCCGCCAATGGTGTAGATTTCTGCCCGTACATCAATCTCTTTTCCGTAAATCCGGACAGGGTCCCGGCCGTCGATTATCAACCTTGCCAGTGTGCCGTTGGCCGCGTAGCCGACAAAAACGACTGAAGCCTCTTTGCGCCAGAGGTTATGCTGCAGATGGTGACGAATTCGTCCGCCTGTGGCCATGCCTGATCCTGCGATTATGACTGCGCCCTTGACCTGCTTTAAGGCAATGGACTGGGCTGTCTCGCGGGAGAAATGGAGACCTGGCAGCTCGAAAGGATCTTCCCCGGTTTGGAAAATCTTCCAGGTTTCCTCATCAAAGCACTCCGGATGCCGCTGGAAAATTTCAGTGGCGGAAATGGCCATGGGCGAATCAAGAAATACCTGCACGTCTTCTTTGACAAGACCTTTGCTTATGCCCTCCCGCAGGTAGTAAAGTATCTCCTGGGTTCTTTCAAGAGCAAAGCTTGGGATCAGGACATTACCCCCCCGCTTTACAGTGACCTCTATGGCGTCATAGAGCTCTTGGATGGATGGGCCGAGTTGTTTATGAACCCGGTCTCCATAGGTTGTTTCCATGACCACAATATCCGCGTGGGGTGGAACGGCCGGGTCACGCAGGATAGCCCTGTCAGGATAGCCGAGATCGCCGGAGTACAATATCTTCTTGTTGCAGCCGTTTTCTGAGAGTTCCAGAAGAATGTTTGCCGCACCCAGGATATGACCGGCATCGTAAAAAGTTGCCTTCATGTCCGGGCCAAGCTCATAAGAGTGGTTGAATGCGGTGATATCATAAAAAAAGTCAAGACAGGTCAACGCGTCAAGTGTGGTGTACAAGGGGGTGGCGTTTTCTGCTTTTCCTTTTTTTCGTAATTTTTTGTTTTTGAATTTAGCCTCTTCCTCCTGAATACGGGCGGAATCAAGCATTACCAGTCGGGCGAGCTCACGGGTAGCCGCTGTGGTAACAATTTTTCCCCTGAAACCGTTTTTTACCAGAAGCGGAATGCGTCCACAGTGGTCAAGATGGCCATGAGTAAGGAGCAGGATATCAACTTCTCCGGGATTAAAACCAAAATCCTGCCGGTTTTCTTCGTCCATGTCCCTGCCGCCCTGGTACATGCCGCAGTCAATGAGAATACATTTATCCTGGCATCGAACCATGTGGCAGGAGCCGGTTACGTTGCGATTAGCGCCGTGAAATTCTAGCTTCATGGGTCCTCTCTGAAATATTGGTATACTTGGAGTTCTGGTTTGTGCTTAACTTGGGTCTTATGCCCCGCCCCTTGAGGCGTAAAAAACATCTATAAATAATCACGTTATGTTGACCTATACAGCATGAAACAAAAATGTGCCAGATCAAAAAGTTGGCGCTTCATGCCTTGGTTTCTTTCTTTTGAGTTCATTATTTATAGTGCCACGGTTTATGTTGTCTAAATTTATGTTGATGCTGGTTTCCTGTTAGGGCATTGTAGAGCCTGATGTCTTAAAAAATTTAGGGAAGCAGATGGAATATAGAAGATTTGGAAAAACCGGAATCTTAATGCCGGTCATATCCTGCGGCCTTATGCGCTCAATGCATTCATGGCAGGATCAGCCTTTTGACGCCATTCCTGATTGTCGTCAGCAGGCTCTGGCTCAAGTGGTCGAGGCTGCTCTTGCTGGCGGGATCAATCATTTTGAAACAGCCCGGGGGTATGGAACTTCTGAACGTCAGCTGGCCGATATCCTCTCTGGCTATGATCGAAAGTCGTTTATTCTTCAGACAAAAATTCGGCCCGAAGATGACCCTGCGGTGTTTATGACCAATGTTCAGGATTCGCTTGACCGGCTGG
The DNA here is from genome assembly GCA_026990725.1 of Desulfobulbaceae bacterium. Lineage (GTDB taxonomy): Bacteria > Desulfobacterota > Desulfobulbia > Desulfobulbales > Desulfobulbaceae > Desulfobulbus_C. The sequence continues at coordinate 1,804 of JALXCX010000365.1, read as the reverse complement.
GTGTTGATCATCTGAATCTCTTGAGCATACACGGCATAAACGATCATCGCAGTCTCTGGCAGTCCTGCCGCCCCGGCGGCTGTCTTGCTGCTGCCCGCAACTTGCAGAAACAGGGGAAGGTAGACTGGGTTGGTTTTTCCGGTCATGGCGATATTCAGGTTATTCTGAGTGCCATTGAACATGAGGGCGATGGCGGCTTTGATTACATGAATGTCCACTGGTATACCATCTGGCAGCGGAATACCCCGGCCCTGGAAGCTGCGGCCAAGCGGGACATGGGGATTTTTATTATCAGTCCGACAGATAAGGGCGGCATGCTGCAGGCACCGCCGGAGGAGTTATGTGATTTGAGCACTCCGTTCAGCCCCATGCAGTTTAACGATCTCTATTGCCTCCAGCGTTCGGAGATTCACACCTTGAGTGTCGGGGCAGCCTGTCCTGAAGATTTTACCGATCACCTGGAGATATTACCTGCCCTGGCAGATCGTGATCTTGTCAGGGAAATTTATCAACGATGGCAGCAGCTTCTCCAGGATCGGTGCCATGTGGATCGGCCTGATGCTCTATGGGATAAAGTCCCACGCTGGCAGGACACTCCCGGGTATATGCATATTGGTTTGATTCTCTGGCTGGACAATCTTGCCAGAGGATGGGGGCTTTGGGAATACAGTCGTGCCCGCTACCGGAAAATGGGAAGAGACATGCCCTGGGTGCCGGGTAATAATGCAGGCAGCGCTGCAGAATATGATTTGGGTAATATCTCTGAAAAGGCAGGTCTTGGCAGGGAGGAACTTGGGGCCATGCTTGTTGAAGCACACCAGCGGTTAAGCGCGCAGAAGACTGTGTAATCAGGGGGGGAACAGGAAGGGAAAGGCTCAGTCGAGTTTCTTGATCTGTTTTGTTTCTTTTTCTCTTTTTGTTGTGCTGAAAAATTGTTCCGGAAAGTCATGGGGTGTCAGTGCCTGTTCGGCTCCCCGGACGATCTTGTTGGCCAGTTTGCTGCCAGGAGTAGAATCTGCTGTTTTTGGACCAAGCACCAGTTGAATAATTTCCCGGGCAGTAAGTTTTTGCTCAGGCCTGGCGGGCAGTAATATGGTGGCATTGTTTTGTTTGCTTTTATGGATCAGGCCCCCCTTGCGTAGGAGATTGACAGTTTGCTTAATATCAAATGCCGTCTCACTGGGAAATTCAGCAAGTAATTGTTTTGAGGAGATGGCTTTGTTCCGGGAAAAATTGTTGTATATGGCACCGAGAACGTCAAAGGCTCGCTGCAGTGATTGTCTGGCCGGGTTATTCTGGCCGGGTAACCTGTAATGGTTGCGGTTTTGAATCGCATAGGCGAGCACAGAACCCAGCAGGATGAAGGTCCAGCCCAGCTGAATCCAGATAAGCAGCAGCGGAACCGTGGCAAATGAGCCATAAATGGCATTGTATTTGGCAACGCCAATCTGCAGGATAATGTATCCGCGCTGAACAATGAACCAGAAGACAGAGGCAAAAACTGCGCCGCACAAGGCGGGCAGGGTTTTTACTTTCACATGGGGAAAGAACAGGTACATCATCATCAGGGTTGATGTGATAAAGGCAAACGGCAGAAGCTTAAATAATGTCTGAATGGCCCATTCAGACGGAATGATCGTCGTAATATAGCCCAGTATCCTGGGGCTTTCCAGGACGGCATCTCCGGCAATGGCAATATTAATGGAGATTGGCAACAGGATCAGCAATGCCAGGTAATCCATGATCTTGCGAAGTATCGAGCGTCCACGCCTGGTATGCCAGATGCTGTTCATGGCCTCTTCCA
>JALXCX010000364.1 GCA_026990725.1 Desulfobulbaceae bacterium | reverse complement strand
GCCGCCACCACCGCCGGAAAATCCTCCGCCACCTCCACCGGAGCTGAAACCGGATGAAGAACCAGGAGCCACCGAAGAGGCCGATATTGTTGAGGCGAGTGTATCGCCAAGCGATGAGCTGAAACTGTTTGCAGTAAATCCATGGCTGGAATAGTACCACATTGGCTGATAATGAGAATGCACCTGATTATTCATCCGGGTAAATATCTCTGAAAACTGATCACACCACTGTTGTTCTACATCCAAAACCAGTGCCCATGGCAAAAGTTTTTCAAACAATTCAGGAGTTTTTTCCGGAGGATTAAGCAGGTTGAGCCGGTCTTTTTCCGCAAGCGTAAGGTACATTTTGAGCCCTTCGAGTTCATCCAATATTTTGCGGCCGGGAATCGTAAACGCTTTGAGAAGATAGGCAAAGGCGATGGTCAGTATAAAAAGAAAACAGAAAATAAAAACACCAGGGAGAGGGACTGTTTTATACAAAACGCTTGCGCCGAGGCACCATCCACCAAAAAAGGGCAGAAAAAATAACGTGATAATAAGCGCGCTTAATTTTGGTGAAAGACCGCTTCCCCTACGAAGGGCTGCCCGCCATTTTTCGATCATCTGGTACAAGAGCAGCGTAACACCTGCTGACCACATGGTTATCCAGAGAGTAATTGTCGCAGCCGCGCTGACATCCTGACTAGCCAGGACCACACATATGATTATGGCGATTGTCAGTATAATTCCCGGTATGAGAATAGTTCTATTTAATTTAAAATAGATATTGGCCACATCCCGACGAAGGACCTTTTGCAATCCGACAATAGCCATTTGAATAGATTCATTATTTTTTCGCACGAGCCTGATTTTTTTACTGCCGCCAAAAAGAGCTTTACGAACAGCTTGCTCACCCGGACTCAGCCCGGCTGTCTCTCTGTGCAGAAGAAAAAGGGTATATTCCTTTTTCTTCTGCTCAATTCTTACAATACCCTTGACCGCCATATTGACCAGCAGCGCTGCCAGTGCTTTTTTATCATACGACATTTTCAGGACATAACGTGCCGCTGCCGGGGATAAATCTGCAGGCGGTTTAAAACGTGGAATAACCGTTCCGGGTTTGGGGTCGCGACCTACCCTTTGCCAGTTGATAAAATAATAGACAAAAAGGAGGAGGGTTCCCAAAACGGCAAGTATTAAAAACAATGAGTCCCGAAACGACCATAAAAACCGCTGTAATGCTCCCGGATTCTTCACAAGTCCTTTAGGCCACGAAACGACCACTGTAAAACCGGATTGCGGTGGCAGAGGTTCTGTTGTTGCAAGAGTTATGGAATCAGAAGATTGACGAACCAGTTTGCCGTAGCTGTCGCGGGACCCGACTGCGCCCGTAAACATTTCGAATTTTCTGATGCCGCCGGGCGCGGGGATTGAGATGGTAACACTTGCCTGTTCAATGGGAAAAATCCAGTGATTTCCCGTGACATTCCAGTACAGTTCATCGTGGTCATCAAAAAAACCGATTTGCCGGTCTGTCTTATATCTCAGGGTGTAGGTATGAACACCGGGAGGAACAAGAACATTTTTTGACCCCATGTAGACTCGAACACCATTACCGGTTTTTTTGGTATGAAAGGACTCTTCAAAATTATCCCGTTCTACGCTGACAACAGAAAAATCAACAATATGATTTTTTCCGCTTGAATCAATATAATCAGTGGGAAAGTCACGGTAGATGCCGTGCCTGATCTGCTCATTTTCGGAAACAACTGTTATGGTTTCTTCTACAACAAGTTGCCCGGAACCAAGGACATCGACTACGCTGTTAAATGCTGTAATTCTTTCTCTGGCTTGTCCAATATTGGGAGAAAAAAAGGAGACTGAGCAAAAAACAAGCAGACAGAGCAGAGAAGACAATACCTGATGAAAATTCTCTTGTCCTCTAAGGCCACTGGTATAGTTTTCACGTGGACGATGTGTCTGGATACGTGCCGAAAAAACCTGCCGTGAATAAGAGAAACAAAAAATTGTAAACTGGAAATTTATCATCAGGAGAACTTGACTTCCGGTACTTCCCGTTCTTTGGCATCCTCTATCTCAAAATACTCTTTTTTCATAAAATTGAATTTTTTGGCGATAGCAGATTGTGGAAAGACTTCAATGGCCGTGTTGAGATTACGAACAGTGCCGTTATAATACCTACGAGCCATCTGCAGCTGATCTTCGATCTCTTCCAGCTCTTTTTGCAACTGGAGAAAGTTAGTATTGGCTTTTAAATCAGGATAATTCTCCGCAACCGCAATCAGTCGGCCAAGACCAAGACCAAAAGCGGATTCTGCTTTCATTTTGTCTGCAGGATTTTTCGCAGCTCCGGCTTGAGAACGAAGCTTGGTCACACCGTCCAGCACCTCTTTTTCATGCCGCATATAGCCCTTAACCGTTTCAAGCAGATTCGGAACAAGGTCAGAACGGCGTTTAAGTTGAACTTCTATACCGCTCCAGCCCTCTTCTGCCATATTCCGGGATCGGACCAATTTATTGTAGGCAGCAACTGCCCAGGCAACAATTCCGGCCGATAGTCCTGCCAAAACAAGCAATGGTGTCGTAAACAAAGGGAACCTCCAAAGTGAAAAGATTTCTGTTCAACAAAACAATGCAAAAACTACTCCGCAAGTACTGTTGCACGGCTTTACCAGGTTTCTGTTTCGTAATAAACCTGATAAACAGCACGAACCTGCCAGGCCGCGCAGGCTTTCTTCACCTCAATGTCTTCAGCAAATGCACTGGCAATTAAGGTTTTTAATCGAGGTTCGATTTATAACACTTTTCCCTGCGTTTGTCTTCTGCTCATACCGGATTCCGGGATCATAAAAAAGGCTATTTGTCATAGTTCCGAAACAGGAAGTGCCGCTTCCTGCCAGATTTTCAGGTAAAGATATTCAAGCGAAGAGGCATCAATGTTTATTCCTTTGGAATAAACATATTATTAATAAAGAGATTGTCTCATATAGGTATCATGCTCCGAATTTACTTGATTATAATTGTTTTTCTCAGCTGTTTACGTCATAATGCGGGTTGTTCTCTTATGGCTACCTTATCTCTTTACCACGTGATCCTTTCCGGAAGAATTATTTATGAAAAAAAAACTATATATACAGAGTCTTTTAAATTTTCTTCAAACTTCGGCAACACCGTTTCATGCCTCAATAAACGTACAGAAAATTCTTAAGAAAAATAATTTTGTCCAACTTCAGGAATCCGAACTCTGGCAGACGCTTGATCAGGGGTTATATTTTGTTACCCGCAACGATTCAAGTCTGATTGCTTTTCGCTGGAACGGTGATGGTTCCGGCAAAATGAGCATTGCGGGAGCGCATCTCGACAGCCCCTGTCTCAAACTTAAACCAAAACCCGTACTTGAAAAAAACAGCTGCCTGCAAGTGGGTGTGGAAGTATACGGAGGTGCGTTACTTGCTCCCTGGTTTGATAGAGAACTATCTCTTGCAGGGCGTGTCTGTTGTCTTCATGATGATGAGCAACTGACAACGGCTCTTATAGACTTTGCACGCCCCATCGGCATTATCCCAAGCCTTGCTATTCATCTTGACCGGGATGCAAATAAAGGTCATGAAATGAATAAACAGACGGAGCTCGTTCCTATCATCGGGCTGGCCGAAGGCTTTTCTGACGGTTTCTACGCAAATCTGCATCAACAGCTCGCTAACGAACATCCCGAACTCACGGACGCGGCTATTGTTGACCACGAACTCTTTTTTTATGATGCCACCCCTCCCCGTCTCATCGGGCTTGAAAACGAATTGTTAACGGGAGGGCGGCTCGACAATCTCCTCTCCTGCTATGCCTGCGTACAGGGACTCATCTCGGCTGATTCGACAGATAACGGTATCATAGTCCTCAACGATCACGAGGAAGTCGGCAGTATGTCAAGC
>JALXCX010000363.1 GCA_026990725.1 Desulfobulbaceae bacterium | reverse complement strand
AGCAATGCAAGCTCTTGTGCAGGGTTTTCAACAGGAGCGAGGCACATGCACGAATCCAGTCCGGCATGGTAGGAAAAAAGGGCGGCCCCGCTGGGCTGAACCAGGTTGAGGAGAAGATGATTCAGCCATAACCGGAACAGATCGCGCCCTTTACATTGAGCCGGACGATAACTGACAAACCCTTCTGCAAAGAGTAAATCCATGCTCCCTGTCAGGTGGATTCCGTCAACCTGGAGATCCACAGGTGTCGGTTCAATCGGCTTGCGCATCAGACTGTCCAGGGTTGTCCTGAGTTCCCGGGTTTGTGAAAAAAGTTTTTCTTTGTACAACTCACCCGGAGAGCCGACAGGGAAATCCCCCTCAGCGGTCATCCGGGCAAACCGGGAGGCAGCTTTGTCCTCTGTCAGGGACTGGTTGACAATATCCTGATTGATCAGATAGGACTGGAGATGGTCAAGAGTAAAGGCCTCGCTTTCAGGGAGGATATTATCATTGGTGTGGAGAAAGAGTTGCAGCCGGTTTTCAAGAAAAAACTGCACCGGATGCTGCCAGAAGCGGAGCAGTTGGCTGATGTTGATTGTTTCCGTCTCTGCGACAGGAAGAGGAAGTGGCTGTTGTAAGAAAGAATCTTCTGGTGAGCTGTCAGTTGCAGGCAGCCAGAGGCCTGCATAACTCTGTGTTGCGGCAGTGTTGTTGAAACAGCGGCTGCTGAAGGGTTGCAACGGGTGCTCTGTGGTCAGGATGTCGCTTGTGTGTGCGGTTTTCCTGTCTGATTGCCAGCCTCTGTCAATATAATCACGAAGTTCTGCCACCACCACAGAAGGCGGTTGCACGGCATTGGTCTGCAGGTCACGGCCCAACCAGGAGATTTTCAGGTGGTTACGGGCGGAGAGCAGGGATTCGAGGAAAAGATAGCGGTCATCATCGCGGCGGCTGCGATCCCCCAGCATTGGTTTTTTGGCAATATGATCAAAGGACGGGGCACGGTTGGTGCGAGGATAGGCTGTGTCGTTCATGCCCAGCAGCCAGATGACCTTAAAGGGGATAGAACGCATGGGCACCATGTTGCAGAAGGTAACTTTTCCACAGAGGAAGGCCTGCCCTCCTGCTGGTTCGGCAAGCAGTGCGTTGAAATGGTGTCGGATGACCCCGAGCCGGAGTTTTCCGGTAAAATCAGCATGTTTACAGTTTTCGGCAAAGCTTGAAATTTGTTCCCGCAACAGCGATATTCCGTCTTGATCAGCGCTGTCCGAGCCTGGGTCAAAAAAATCATCCAGCAAGGTTTTGAGCAGCGCGGCCCACTCTGCCGGCGGTAGGGCATTCTGGCTGTGCGTGTAGAGTTTTGTTAACCTGGTGATAAATTCTGCCAGACTGCCCAACCAGGATGCGGCCCCGGTATGGTCGCTGGCACAGGGAAGGATATTGAGGCAGGATTCGTCCAGCTGGCCGGTGATGTACCCCATGAGCAGGCGGTCAAGGCCATATTGCCATGTATGCAGCTCAGAGATCATCTCCAGATGTTGATTGCGCTGATGGCTGTTGAGTCCCCAGCGAACTCCAGCCTTTTTGATAAAGCGGCGCATGGCCGGAAGGTCTGTCGCTGAAAGATCGTATCTGCGGCAGATGGCCGGAATATCGAAAAAAGCTATGATCTCAGGAGCGGTAAAACGGCCGGTTATGGCCTCAAGCAATGCTGTAAATCCGGTAATTACTGACTGTTCAGCCCGAGGCCTGCGGTCGGCAATGGACCAGGGGAGATGCAGGTTATCTCTGGCAGCACCAAAAATGCCGTTAATAAACGGGGCATATTCGTTAATATCAGGTGCCATGACCAGAATATCAGCTGGTTTGAGCCGGTGGTCTGCTGCAAAAAGATCAAGGAGCCGATCGTGCAGAACCTGTACTTCACGCATGGGACTGTGGCAACAGTGGAAGGAGATTGATTGATCATCCTGCAAAAGCACCTTTGCCTCGCCTGCCGTGCTGTCCTGCAGGTTGAGAATATCCTGTTGGATGTTTCCAAGGAGTGTTGTCGCCTCTGGCGGCTGATAGAGATCATGTTCCTGAGGGTGAAGTTCCATGAGCAGACTGAAAAATTCCTGTCCCATTGCACCCATGGAGGCCAGCAACGGGTTCCCGGAAGTAAAATAGTTGCTTAAATCATCACTTTTGTTTTTACGCCATTCTTGCCGTTTAAGAGCCAGGAGCCGCTCCGGAAGAATATCATCCCAGGCCTGGGCGCAGGGGCTGAGATGAAAAATGTGGATCTCAATCCAGCTTTGCAGGATGTTGATGATTTCCAGATAGGCCGGGGCAAGGGAGTTTATGCCGAAAAAGGCGACTCGCTGCGGCAGATCACTGGTAGTAAGAGTCCTGTTTTTTGCCCCTGCAAACAGTTGTTTGAGCAGGGCAGCACGGTGGCTGTGATTGTCGCTTGTCAGTCTGTTCCAGAGTATGGCCTGCCAGTGGTCTTCCCGGCCTTTTTCCCAGTTCAGAAGCATTTCCGGACGATAGACCTGATACTGGTCAAAGGTGTCTGTTATTTTTTCAACCAGCTGAAATTTTTTGATTCCGTCCGGATCATCATCCAGATATCCGGCAATCTCTGTCATGGAGGGCAGTGCAAGCAGGTCATCAAGCTCTGCCATGATTCGCCAGAGGAGGATTTTTTGCTCAAACCTGCTCAGGTCTGGCAGTTCACCCAGGGTTTTTTGAAAAATTCCCCAGAAAAACGAGGCTGGCAGCGGAAAGGAAAGATTTGCGGCAATGCCTGTTGCTTCGGCTATATTCTGGGCCAGCCAGCGGGCCATGCCCGGGTTTTGGACAACGATTATTTCTGGAACCAACGGGTCGGCAAGGGGTGAGACCGTCAGCTGGCAGAGTGCGTCAAAAAGATTCTCCAGCCTGTTGGACTGGTACAGGTGCAACCGGGGGGTTGGGGAGAGTCCGCTCATTGGTCTTGTCGGCAGAGGGAGCTGATTATTGTATAGACTGCTTTATAAATTTGCGGTTCTCCGCTTGCCCGTGGTCCGGCAACATTGAGCAGCGTAATATCGTGTTCGTGCAGCCATTGCCGAAGCGCTTTTACTGCGTTTGGAATGGGAATGTACTCAAGATTAAGCAGCAGGCAGGGACGGTCATGCCGGATGGCCAGTGCCTCTGTGAGCGCGCTGCCACCTGTTAACGGGCCATACGTTATAATGACTGTGCCGTCGCTTTCCAGAATATTCTTGTGGGTGCGATCCCTGTAATATTCAGAAGGTATCTCCTGAAGCAGGTATCTTTTGTCGAGAGGGCCGTCTTCGGTTTTTCTGCCTCTGGGGAGCCATCCTCCATGGGGTATGGCTGAGGCTATGGCCGCATCCAGGGCAGCGCGGTCAGCACCGGTCTGGCCGCCGGAAATAATTTTTTTGAGTCCTGTGGTCATACAATGTTCGTGGTTGAATAAATTGCTGCTTAGCCAGTTATGCCCCAAGGGGTGAGCTACCAGTATTCTATATAAAAAGATCATATAATACCATGTCTACACATGATATTGGATCGTTTTTTGTAACTGTGACCTGAAATTGTGATTTGGTTGGGTTGGTTTTTTTGTTTAATCTTGACTTCTTCGTTATTCTGTAGCCAAATATATGTATATTTTCGATAAATTTTGGGGGATAACTCTTGTCTTTAACTGACAAAATGGCAGATCAGCACATGGATCATATAAGGGGTGACTATAGCGGTGCGCATCGGGACGGGCAACGTCACGGCCAGGGAATTTGCCGCTATCCTGATGGCGGCAGTTATGACGGTCAGTGGCAAGATGGACAATGGGATGGTTATGGCATCCTGAGGCCGGGCACAGAGCAGTATGAAGGTGAATGGAAGACAAGTAAAAAGCATGGACATGGGGTCTTGACCTATGCTGGTGGAACCAGCTACGAAGGTGAATGGAAGGAGAATCAGCG
>JALXCX010000362.1 GCA_026990725.1 Desulfobulbaceae bacterium | reverse complement strand
AGGCAATGATGGAGCCGCGGTCAAGGTATTTGTTTATTTGCTCTTTCTGTGGCGCAAATTTATCAAAAAAGCTGTAGGCATCGAAACTGAGCACGTCAATTTTTGATTCCAGCAGCAGTTCCCAGTCAGTATTGGCACAAACATGAATTCCTGCAAGACCGTCCTGCTGGTGGATGGCATCCGCTACTTCATTGATCATCTCCTGAATCTCGGAAGTGGTTACGGAAATAAAAGCTGACGACCCAAGGCCCGCCAGAGCCGGTTCGTCGATAGTCATCAAAACCTGTTTATTCTTTATTCCGCTCAGCAATCTGGTCTGCCAGGCAGCTTTCATGGCAATACCTTTAATAACCATTTCCCGGATTGTGTCGTCAAAATAACCAGCCCGGCCTTCCTTGTCCTTAATGCCCGTGAGCATGGTAAAAGGGCCTGTTACCTGCCCCTTAAGAGCAATAATGTTTTTTTTCTCAGCAATGGTTTTCAGAAAAGCATACAATCCCTGCGCGCGTGTCTTGCTTACCTGGAAGCGTGATTGCATGAGTTGATCCGGGTCTTCAAGCACAAGCATATACTCTTCATAAAAAGCCAGCATTTTTTCTTCAAAAGCAGGGCTGGAAATATCATAAAAGATTCGGCCTTCCGGATCTGAAAGGTCTTCTTCGGTAATACAGGGTATGCCTTCAGCGAACTGGGGCATCATCCGTTCGTACGGATTTGCAGGGAGTTGCGGCCAGAGAGGGATTTCAGGTGTTGTCGAAAAGACCCAATCCATGGCCTGCTCAAGATCGGTAAGGGGCAGCGATCCTACCAGCATGGGCAGGCCGTCTGCGGAAAATTTTATATTTGTTGAAAACGACATTTTATTCCTCAAACTCAACTACTGATAGACAAGGTGCTTGGATTATAAGTTATTGTTCTTCTGCCTTTGCATAAGGACAAAGCTCTCCTAGCTCAAAGAGCATGACGAGCAGAAAGTCAAATAAGTATAAGTAGTGCGAAGCTGGTCTGATGTCAATTTCTTTTCAGCAGGGCGACCGATTCAATGTGATGTGTCTGGGGAAACATGTCCACCGGGTAGAGTTGGATTAGCTTGTAGCCTTGATGGCAGAGTATTTCCACATCTCGTGCAAGTGTTGCAGGATCACAGGATACGTAGAGTATTTGCCGGGCGCTGAGTGTTGCCAAAACATGGACAGCCTTGCCAATACCAGTGCGTGGTGGATCAAGGATAATTATGTCTGTTTTTTGCGGGGCATCAGCCATCCTCTGCAGGCTTTTTGCAACATCATCTGAGAAAAAACGGCAGTCAACGCCAGCCTCCCGGGCATTGTACCTGGCCCATTTTATGCTCTCAGCATTACGTTCTATTCCAGTAACTGCTGCTCCGAGCAGGGCAAGCGGAATGGAAAAATTCCCCATTCCGCAGTACAGGTCGAGCACGGATAATCCCCGCACATCTCCTGCCAGACTGCAGACAAGTTGTACAAGTTGCTCGTTTTGTCTGGCGTTGACCTGTGAGAAACAGTTTGCAGCCCAGGTACGTGAAAATTGCCGGCCTCCGGACTTGCCGGAGAGGGGGATATAGTGAGACAGAGGAGTGAGCTTACCGTTACTATGGACTCGTCCCCTGGCTTTTATCGCTGCCTGATCAATTTCAGGGTAATCTGTCAGGGAATCAAGTATCTGATGGCTGAGAGAGGATTTTTTATCGGCAAAGAAAAGCAGTGTTACCGTGTCATCAGCCGGTGAATGAAACAACTCTAATTCTTTTACAGTATTGCTGAGTTTTTTTAGAACGGGCAGGGTCTGTAATCTGGAAAGAGCGGCATTTATTTTTTTGGTGGCCACAAGGCAGTTGGCCACGGGCACAACGGTGTGAGTTTTTTTTCTGTAGAATCCAATTGCTCCGTTCGCATCAATTCTCATTCTGATTCGGTAGCGGTATCCTGTTTGATCCGGAGAGGCGAGTGTGGGCTCGGGCAGCTCAGCAGACAGGTTGATTCCTTTCCGTGTAAGAGCCTCCTTAAGGATGTCTCTTTTGATCTCGAGTTGTTTGGCATAAACTGCGTGCTGCAGGTCACAGCCGCCACATTCATGGTACAGAGGGCAGGCAGGTTCGACTCTTGCCGGGGAAGCGGATAGAATCTTTTCAAGGTTTGCTTCAATATAACCGCGAAATTCTCTGGCCAACGAAATTTTGACGACTTCATCCGCCAGCACTCCGGGAACCATGATAACTTTGCTGTCAACAGGCCGGGCCAGACCCATGCCGTTGTTGATTATTTTTTCTATCGTAACAATGGATTCCATAGCTTACCGGAAAAAAAAGTGATTGTGATTGATTGTAAGGCCAGAACAGTACCATGTGGAATGAAGTGCGTGTATATCTTGTTGCGTATTGCAAGTATTTTTTTGGAGATGTTCTATTTTTTGCCGGGCAAAGGGGGGTTCAGTACGGCTTTTCTTGACTCTCAATGGTAATCCTGTTTAAATAAAAGGTTTCATGATTTTTGAAAATGGTGATTGTGAATCCGGTGTTGCTTAGCCTGTATCGCATAACAGGCACGTTTATTCACGGCCTGCTCGTCCTAGCGGCTCCGCTGCTTAAGCTGGCAGCACCCGACTGGGAAATTGCATCACGGCTTGGTCAGACTTCTTTTAAAAGACAGTCGGTCAGTGAAGTTATTATCTGGATTCATGCCGCTTCAGTTGGAGAGATTCAGGCGGCCCGCGCTCTGGTTCATGAGTTGAGGAAGCATAACAGCGGTTTCCATTTTTATGTAACAACCATGACCCGGCAGGGAAGGGGCGTTGCTGAAGCCAGATTATCCTCAGATGTGGTGTGCCGGATTGCTCCTTTAGACACGCCGCAGGCTGTGGCCCAAAGGCTGCGGGACGTTCAGCCGGATGTATACATTTGTCTGGAAACCGAGCTGTGGCCCATGATATTGAGCCAGCTGAGGCAGTCCGGGATTCCCATGCTGCTCCTCAATGGTCGGCTGTCTGAGCGATCCTGGAAAAGATACCGGCTGATCGGCAAAACCATGAGATATCTGTTGGCCGGATTTGCAGGGATTGCCGTTATTGGCGAGCAGGACGCGGTACGGTATCGGTCACTGGGCGCTGTCTCTGATCGAGTAAAGGTTTGCGGCAACATTAAGTATGATCTGCCTGTAAAAAACCCGGTGACACTTCGCAAGAATTACAGGAAAATTCTTCATCTTGAGCAGGAAACCGTCTTTATTTGCGGCTCAACACGAAGCGGTGAAGAAAAACTTTTGCTTCCTGTCTATGACCGGTTAAAAAGCGCTCTACAGGGGCGCATGCTCTGGATTGTTGCCCCGCGACATCTTGACCGTCTTGTTGAATTGCGGCGGCTGTTCAAACGTTTTGGTTTAGGGTTTGATCTGTTTTCGCAATGCAAAAAACATGGGCGAAAGCACGATATTCTTCTTGTTGATGTTATGGGTGAGCTTGCCGAATTGTACGCGGTCGGCGATTATGTTTTTTGCGGAGGCAGTCTGGTCGATCAGGGGGGACATAATATAATGGAACCTGTGCGATTGAACAAGCCAGTGTATTTTGGCCCTTTTATGAAAGATTTTTCAGACGCGGTTGAACTTGTTCTTTCGGCTGGAGCCGGGTTTCAGGTGCAAGACGGTGATGAATTGGCAGATCGTCTGATCCAGCATTTGAACTGCCCTGAGTTGTATTTACAGGCCTGCAAATACGCAGAGCAACTTGCAGTGCAGCAGCAAGGGGCGGTAGCCTGTCAAGCTGACATGGTGATGGAATTACTGGCATCCTGAGATAAGGGCGCAGGTAAAGTAATTGTAAGGTAATCTTTACAAAAATACGTTTTTTATGAAAGCATTGATTGCGTTTGAAGACGGCACTGTGTTAACCGGCAGATCCTTCACCGGGGCGGGGGAGGCCGTGGGTGAAATTGTTTTTAATACCAGCATGAGCGGTTATCA